>JACMIM010000221.1 GCA_014381165.1 Roseiflexaceae bacterium | reverse complement strand
GTTTTGTACTAACGCTTTGGGCGAATCCCGCCGGCGGCACCAGGCACCCGATATATTTTGTTGTGCGTCTTGGGGGCCAACCCACCACACGACGAAACAAGTATTCGTTATTTGCTTGCCCGCCGCAGGCGGAATGAAAACGCTTGGGCAACTGCGTAAGTCCTCTTCTCGTCCGTCGTTCTACCAATAGTGCTCACGGTGAGCGCGGTAGAAGGCGATCGTGCGGGCCAGCCCCTCGCGCAGGCTGTAGCGTGGCCGCCAGCCCAGCCGCCCTTGGATGAGCCGGTAGTCGCCGTAGTAATCGCCAATATCGATCTGCTTGCGGTCGGCGGGGAACGGGATGACCTCGTACTGGCCGCCTTCGCCGATCTCACAGACCAGCGCCGCTAGATCCCGCAAGTTGATCGTTTCGTCGCTGCCGAGGTTGAATATCTGGCCGTGAGCGCTGGGATTCGCCGCCGTTAGCAGCAGCACCTCCACACAGTCGTCCACATAGGTGAAATCGCGGATTTGTAAACCATCGCCCCAAACTTGGATCGGCTCGCCGTCGATCAGGCGCTTCAGCCAGATGCCCAGAAAGGTCTGGCGGGCGTCCTTCACGCGCATGCGCGGACCGTAGGTGTTGGTCAAGCGCAACGCGCTCGCGCCGATTCCATATACATTGTTGTACAGAATGTGATACCACTCGCCGGCCATTTTGTTGATGCCGTTGACATCGGTAGGGTGCAGCAGATGCCGCTCATCGACCGGCAGGTAATCGGGCTTGCCATAAATCTGGCGGGTCGAGGCATACACCAGTTTGATCTGGGGGTTGAAGCGCCGACAGGCCTCTAGAATTGCCAGCTGGGCACGGCAATTGATATCGAGATCGGTGTAGGGATCGCGCATCGAATCCATGTGGCTGGTCTGCCCAGCCAAATTGAACAGGTAATCCTGCCCCTGCACCAGAAAGTTCATGGAGTACGGGTCGCGCACATCGGCGATATTGACCTTGATACGATCCTCGATCCCACGAATGTTGAACAGATTGCCGCCATATTCTGGGATGAGCGAATCGACCACAGTGACGGTTGCGCCAAGCCCAATTAAACGGTGGGCCAGATTGCTGCCGATAAAGCCTAATCCGCCAGTGATCAGCACGCATGCGCCGTCGAAGCGCCCGCTGAACGAGTCAGCCGTCGAAGCTGTCATTGCCGCACCCCTGCGCGCACTGCCGCTGCAACCTGTTCGATCTCGCTATGCGTCAGCTCTGGAAACATTGGCAGCGAGAGAATCTGCCCGGCCAAATGCTCGGTGATCGGCAGTGCTCCCGGCTTGTAGCCAAGCTGGGCGTAGGCTGGCTGGAGGTGCGCCGGAAACGGGTAGTGAACATCGCTGCCGATTCCGGCGGTGCTGAGGTGCTGGCGCAGCGCATCGCGGCTGTTCGCGCCAATCACAAACAAGTGGTAGGCGTGGCCTGGCTCGTCGGCGGGCAGCGCAATCGGCAGGTCGTTCAGCAGTTCGCGGTAGAGGGCGGCGCGCACCTGGCGGGCGGCGTTGCCGGCCTCCAGCCCGCGCAGCTTGACCCGCAGCACAGCCGCCTGGATTTCATCTAGGCGCGAGTTGCGCCCGCCAGCCTCGACCGTACAATACTTCTCATTCCAGCCGTACATGCGCAGCCGGCGCAGTCGCTCGGCCAATGCTGCGTCGTTGGTCACAAGCGCGCCGCCATCGCCAAGCGCGCCCAGGTTTTTGGATGGGTAGAAGCTAAAGCAGGCTAGTGTACCCCAAGCACCCGCACGGCGCGGCTGGCTTTCCGCGTCGTGTGCCCACGCGCCATGGGCCTGAGCGGCGTCCTCGATCACCGGGATGCCATGGCGGGCGGCGATCGCGCAGATCGCGGGCATGTCGGCCAGCCGACCATACAGATGCACCGGCATCAGCGCTTTGGTGCGCGGTGTAATCGCCGCCTCTAGCGCGCGCGGGTCGAGGTTACTCGTGGCTGGGTCGATATCGACCAGCACCGGGCGCGCGCCGGCTTGAAGAATCGCCGACACCTGATACATACAGGCATTCGCTACCGTAATCACTTCGTCGCCAGCGCCGATCTCGAGCGCGGCCAGTGCCAAGAATAACGCCTCGGCACCACTGGCCACGCCAATACAGTGGCTCACGCCGCAGTAGCTGGCAAACTCCTGCTCGAACGCCGCGACCTCGCGCCCAAGCACATACCAGCCGCTGTCCAGCACTGCTGCGATCGCAGCGTCGATCTCCGCGCGCAGCGGCGTGTTCTGGCGGCGCAGGTCGCCCATTGGGATACGTGTCTTATTCATGCACCTATTTCCTGTTGGTGAGGCTGTTTCCAGGCTGCTTTCACTGATACGGTGGTATCATTGCTACCAGGCAAGATCGCGCTCGCTAATTACGCTGACTGCAAGCGGCCAGTTGATCTGGTACGCTGGATCATCATAGCGGACGCCGCCTTCGGCACCTGGGGTATAGGCACTCGAAACCAAGTAGATGACATCGCAGTCATCTTCAAGCGTCTGGAAGCCGTGCGCAAAGCCTTCGGGCACATACAGCGCCCGGTGGTTTGCGGCGGAAAGCTCAACGCCGAATGACTGTGTAAAGGTCGGCGATGCTGGCCGCAGGTCGATAATAACATCGTGGATCGCGCCGCGGGTGCAGCGCACCGTCTTGACCTGCGCATGTGGTGCATGCTGGAAGTGCATGCCGCGCAGTGTACCGCAGGCTCGGTTATACGAAAAGTTGATATCGACAATCTGCGCGTTCAGGTTATGCTGAAGGAACTCCGCTTTCGACCAGGCATGGGCGAAAAAGCCACGCTGATCCTCGCGCCGCTCAACATCAAGCAGGTAGGCACCAGCCAGTGGGGTTTCGGTGAAACGCATAGAATGGCTCATCCTTTCAAGCATCATGCATCGTGCATCGTGCAACGCGCACACATCATCAGGCCCGCTCAAATCGGCCTAAGTATACCCGATACACGTCCGGCTCATTGTGTGCGCAGTAGTTAACGAATCTTCATTTTGATCCTGATAAGAAAAGGCTCTTTTTCATCTATGTACGGTACAACTACCATAAAGCAATCGCATTCTGGCGGCTTATTAAAGTTGGGACTTACGCAGTTGCCCAAGAGCTTTCGTTCCGCCTGCGGCGAGCAAGGAAATAACGAATAATTGTTTCGTTGTTTGGTGCTTTGCACCAAACGACGAAACAAAAAAGATACATTTTCCACGCTGCCGCAGGCTTAAGTGGGCAACTGCGTAACTGTTATTATTGTGATCTATGGAAGTTAGGTTGAGCATGACCACAATTCTTGTTGTTGATGATCATTCACCGAATCAGCGCCTACTCAGCTTTATTCTTGAGCAAAGCGCATTTTCAGTTGTGACCGCGCTCAATGGCCTCCAGGCGCTCGAACGGTTGGAAGAAACCCATGTCGATCTGGTGGTCACTGATCTAAGCATGCCCAAAATGGATGGCCTGACGCTCATGTGCCATATGCGTGCGGACGATCGGTACAAAGCTCTGCCGATCATTGTGCTGACGGCGAGCGCGGCGGAGCGTGATCATGTGCGGGCCAGCCAATCAGGCGCGAACGCCTGCTTCACCAAGCCGTTCGATTCGCAGGAATTGGTGAACATGGTCAACAACCTTGTGGTGCAGCACGTCGGCTAGCGGTGGCGCAACCGCTCCAAGAAGCCGCTTGCTGCTGTTTTGGTGGTCGCGCCGCTGAAACCAGCAAGAAAAAAGGAAGTGGTATAATACCGGGCGGTTATCACATGCCGCCGAGGTTGTCCATGAAGATTCTTGCGATTCTGACGTTCTACCACCCACACTGGACTGGCCTGACTGCTCATGCCACTGCAGTTGCCGAGGGGCTTGTCGCGCGCGGCCACCAAGTAACCGTGCTGACAACGCGCTACAGCCACGAGTTGGCCCGCGATGAAATGGTCAAGGGCGTTCGTGTGGTGCGCCTACAGCCGGCTGGTCGAGTAACCCGAACCCTGGTCTCGCCGGCTTTCCCCTGGGCTGCAGCCAAGCTGATCGCCGAACATGATGTCGTTCAGATTCACACGCCGCTTTCCGAGGCTCCGCTGGTCGCCGCGTTATGCCGCGCACTTGGCCGCCCGCTGCTTATGACCCACCACGGCGATCTAGTCATGCCAGCCGGCGCGATCAACAAGCTGGTCGAGCGAGTGGCCTTTCCACTGCTCAGCTATACCGGCAAATCCGCCAGCGCTGCAACTTCCTACAGCGAAGACTACGCCGATAGTTCGAAGCTGCTGCAAACCTTTCGCGAGAAGCTTTCGTTTATCTACCCGCCGGTCGAGTTGCCAGCCCCGACTGATGCTGCTGTGGCTTGGCGGCGCGAACTTGGCCTGGAAGGTGTGCCGGTGATCGGCATCGCCGGCAGGTGGGTCGAGGAGAAGGGCTTCGATTACCTGCTGGAAGCCATGCCGCTGGTGCGCAATCACCTGCCTGGCGCACATCTGATCTACGCCGGCGAGCGCCAGGTTGTGTACGAGAATTTCTATGAGCGCTGCCTGCCGCAGATCGAGGCGCAGAGCGGCCATATCACGTTTCTCGGCCTGATCCGCGATCCGCAAAAGATGGCGAACTTCTATGCCATGTGTGATCTGTTCGCCTTGCCCAGCCGCAGTGATATGATGGCGCTTGTGCAGGTCGAGGCTATGCTGGCCGGTACGCCGGTGGTTGCGAGCGACATCCCAGGTGCCCGTGTCGTGGTGCGCGATACCGGCTATGGAAAACTGGTGCCGCCGCGCGATCCGCAAGCGCTCGCTGCAACCATCCTCGAGGTGCTTCAACATCCCGCGCACTACCTGCCGACAGTGGCCGGTGTGCGCCGCGTGTTCAACACGGAACAAACCATGCGGAGCTATGAGCAGCTTATGGAACGAATCATTGCAACGGCGGCGGGCACAAGTCGCCGCGCCTCAAGCGCACAGCGTGGGGCGCGCGCCGCGCTCCAGGCGCTCAGCACAGGCGCTGCGCTGCAGGCCGTCACCACGCCAGCGCTGTCACCGGTTCAGCGCACACACGGCGGCCTTGGCCCCGACGATCACGCCAAGCTCGACACGCTGCTGCGTAACGAGGCCGACATGGCCTTCGCCCGGCGCGCCCGCACACTGCTCGACTACCTTGATTTGAAGGATGGCGAGAAGGTGCTGGACTGCGGCTGTGGTATGGGCGTGTACATCATGATGATGAACCGGCTGCGCGATCTACACATCTTTGGTGTCGATGGCGATGTGGCGCGGCTGGAGTGGGCCGAGCGCGAGGGTGTGGAAGCGCGGCTTTCCAGCGTCGACATCCAGCAGTTGCCATTCGCCGACAACACCTTCGATAAAGTGCTCATGAGCGAAGTGCTGGAGCATATCGCCGACGATCGGCAAGCAATGCGCGAGGTCTTCCGGGTGCTGAAGCCAGGTGGCATTTTGGCGCTGAGCGTGCCGCACGCCAACTACCCGCTTCAGTGGGATCCAATCAACAAGACCCTGGAGGCGCTCGACATCACGCCAATCCGCAAGCCCGGGCTGGTGACTGGCCTATGGAGCAATCACTGGCGGCTCTACCGCCCCGAGGAGCTGTACAGCGTGATCAGTGCGGCTGGCTTTGCGATCGAGGCGTTAGAGGAGCAGACCCACTACAGTTTTCCGTTTATCCACTTCATCGTCTACAGCATTGGCAAACCGCTGATCGAGCGTAATCTGCTGCCCAAAGGCCTGCGCGATTCAGCAGATCGCTTTCGGGGCGAGCAGAACAGCGGCAGTATGTTCAACCCGATCAATCTTGGCGTAAAGGTGTTCCGCCACTTCGACGCCAAGAACGACCGGCTGCAGGGCGACGAGCAGACCTTTGTTAATCTGGTCGCCAAAGCGCGCAAGCCGCAACCCTGAATTTAGAAGTTGAACAGAATAGTTAGGAGTTACGCAGTTGCCCAAAAGCTTTCATTCCGCCTGCGGCGGGCAAGGAAATACCTCATAATTGTTTCGTTTTGTGGTGCAGAGCACCACAAAACGAAACAAAGCTGCCGCAGGCGGAAGTCGCCAACTTCGAAGGCCCTCACAGAATCTTTCTGTGAGGGCCTTATACGTGTCATTTCGAACGTTGAGTTCTGAATTACTTAATCGGTGTCCACTTCACGGCGTCATACCATAGCACCTGCATGGAATCGCCAGTGACATCGCGCAGCTCGACAAACCCAGCTTCGCCTGCGGCAAATGGAAAGCGCCCGAGCGACATCCACTGCCCGCCACTCGCTTCCTGATTGACAATCACCTCGGCCTGGCCATCACGGTGTTTGACCAGATAGCGTGCGCTGGTGGTGCGTGCCTTCTTCGCGCTGCACTTCGGCACAAACACCGAAACATCGTACACGGCTTCGGCCACGAGCGCGGGTTGCCAGTGTGCAATGTTCTCGCTGTCGGCAGGCTTGGTCGTCGTGTAGGTGAAGTAAGCGCTGCCGCTAGCGCAATCTTTCGGCCCTTCATACCAGATTTTGGCTTGAAGTTTCTTGAAGCCCACACCACTATTGTCGACCAGTACCTCAGGCGGGGCAACGGGCGTGCTGACAGGCGCAGCAGTGGGCGCGACGGTCGGCTCTGCTGTGGGTGCAACCGTGGGTGCGCTAGTCGGCGCAGCACCGTGCGCAAGAGCTAGCTCGGTTGTGAGCACCGCAGTAGGGGCCATCGCGGTCGGCGCAACGGTCGGCGCAACGGTCGGTGCGACAGTCGGTGGGGCGGTTGGCTCCGCCATCGGCGCGACAGTCGGTGGGGTGGTTGGCTCCGCCGACGGCGCAGCGCTCGGTGCCGTCGGCGCAGCAGTGGGCGGTG
>JACMIM010000220.1 GCA_014381165.1 Roseiflexaceae bacterium | reverse complement strand
ACGATCTCCACGACCACGCAATGATTGCGGCAGTCGAGCAGGCCATGTTTGCCAATAATCATGGAACGCCGGTTCATCGTTTTGGCCAGCCTGCCGATATCGCGCAGATGGTGGCTGGGTGCAGGTGGCCGTGTAGGCAATATCACGTAGCGCCTGCGCCTGCGGGGTTCTCAGCCATACGTCCCCTGAATCACATCATTTGCCGATGCCGCGCGAGCGGCTTGCTCATACGATAGTCACAGCGAGATAGGTTTGAACACAGGCGATTATTACAGCCAGCTTTGGATGTGATGCTCGCCTTTTGCACTGTGCCAGGTAGGGGCTGGCACACTGCCACCTTATCGCTTCACAAATGGAACGCGGCGGGGCTACACCTACCGCGACGACAAAGGAGCTTCCATGCAGTTCTTGAAGAAACGCCGGATCTGGCTGTTTAGCGGAGTACTAGGCTACGCGCTGATCGCGCTGGCGTTGAGTATCAGCCAGAATGTGCAAGCGGCACAAGTCAACGTCGAGCCGGCGCAGCGCCTGGCCGCTGTGTTCGGCAAGCCAACCCACTCCAGCCCGATTGCCCTGTCGCAGAACAACACATTGGTCTGGGTCGTCAACCCCGACGACGACAGCGTCTCGGTGATTCGCACCGACACCAACGCCCGTATCGCAACACTTGCGAACGTGGGCGACGAGCCGCAGAGCATCGCGCTCGATCCCAACAATCAGTTTGCCTATGTGGCGAACGCCGCCGGTAACAGTGTCAGCGTGATCCAGATCACCAACGCCAACCCGGCGACCTTTGTCGCGCGGGTCGAGAAGGAATTGGTGACCGGTGCCGAGCCATGGAACATTGTGATCTCGCCGGACGGCAAGCGCGTGTTCGTGGCAAACAGCGCGCAGGATACGATCTCGGTGATTCGCACCGATGCCCCCAACGCGCGCACCGTGATCGGCAGCATTGATCTGCGCAACAGCGCCTGCAACGGCGAGACCGTGGCCCAACGCCAGCGCCACTTCCAGCCGCGCGGCCTGGCAGTGACTGTGCCGGACGGCACGGGCAATGCGACCGTGCTGGCCACCCGCTTTCTGTCGTTCGTCAAGCCGGGCGGCGTCCAGGGCGATGACAACGGCAAAGAAGGGGTGGTCTGCCAGATCGGCATCAACACCAATGCGTCGAATCTCGACCAGGTGACGCTGAAGCCAACCAAGCTTGCAGCGCAGGTAACCGGCTTTAAGATCGATGCGAATGGCGATGGCGTGGCCGACGACACCTCGGCCTACCCCAACCAGCTCCAAAGTGTGGTCATCCGCGGCGATCGCGCCTACATGCCGAACATCGCGGCCTCGCCCTCGCGCCCAATTAAATTCAATGTCGATACGCATGCCTATGTCAACATGGTCAGCGGTGTCAACAGTGGCACGCTGGTGGATGCGCAGGCGATCAACATGCACCTGGGCGCGCGCCTACGCACCGATGGCAAGCAGAAGCTGTTCTTCTCCAACCCCTGGGCGATCGCGTTTACCACGCAAAGCGGCAATGGCGCGGCCTACGCGGTCTCGGCTGGCAGCGACCTACTGGTCAAGCTGCGCGTCGAGGCCAACGGCGCGCTGAACTTTACCACCAGCGTCAGCGAAACCGCCTATGTCGATCTCAACAACCCCGACGATGCGGCGACGAGCGGCGCGAATGCGGGCAAAAATCCGCTCGGCATTGTGATCAACGATGCCGGCACGCTTGCCTACACCATGAACTATGTGTCTCGTAACATGTCGGTGGTCGATCTGGCGAGCGACCGCGTGGTCAAGGTGGTAGAAACCAGCGATCTGCCCGACCCAAACAGCTTCGACGAGGTGCTTCAGGTTGGCAAGGAGATTTTCTTCGCCTCACGCGGTGTGTTCGCCGGGCCGCAAGATACCATGGTCTCGCTCAAGAATCGGCTTTCCTCGGAGGGCTGGCAGAACTGTGCGAGCTGCCACTTCGCCGGTTTGACCGACGGTGTCATCTGGCAGTTTACCAGCGGGCCGCGCAAGTCGATCGCGCTGAATGGCAGCTGGAACCCGCACAACCCGGACGATCAGCGCGTCCTGAACTACTCGGGCATCAACGACGAAGTGCAGGACTTCGAGCCGAACATTCGTAATGTATCCGGGCCGGGCAATCTGCCCACCACGCCACCGCAGCTCGATCCCAACCATGGCTTGCTGATCGGCAATGATGGTAACATCAATGGTGTGCCAGATCCGCTGACCACAATCAGCGGTGTTGCCAACGCCGGCCGGCCGCAGCACACCGTTCAGCTGCCCGGCAGCGACAAACTTGTTCCGGCGCTGGACGCCATGAGCGAGTGGGTACGCTTTGCCGTTCGCACGCCCAACCGGCCCCTGACTACTGCCGAGCTGAACGCTGGCGGCGGCAGTGCGACTGGTGGCGTGAATGCTGGCGACGTTAACGATGGGCGGATCGTATTCCTCCAAGCCGGCTGTCAGACCTGCCACGGCGGCGGCAAGTGGTCGAATAGTGTCAAGGACTTCGCCTCACCGCCGCCGCCCGAGTTGGTCGAGGTCGAGGCTGATCCGAATGGCCCGAACGAGGCCCCGAACCCCAACGGCTTCGAGTCGGTGACCACGGTGCTTGAGAACAATCTGTCGTTCAATCTGGGCGTACCGGGTGCCAACAATCCCGTCCCTGGCCAGCCCGAGATCGGCGCGGTCGAAAAGGACACCGCCAACAAGGATGCGCTTGGCAAGGATCACGATGGCGATGGCAAAGGCGAGGGCTACAACCCACCATCGTTGCTTGGTATCTACTCGGTGCCGCCGTACTATCACAACGGCGCGTGTGAAACGCTGCTGTGCGTGCTCGAGAATGTCAACCACCGTCGCTCTGGCCTCCGTGCAGGCCAAGCCGATCCGCTCGACGCGGCAGCGGCGCGGGCGAAGCTGGTGAGCTTTCTTGAGTCGATCGATGCCGACACGGCACCGGCAACGAACTTACGGCTCAACCGCCACGATATCTTTCTCGAGCCGGCGGCGGCAGTTGCCGGAACCACTGTCGAGCTGGGTGCGAACATCTCGCTGTTTGGGCCGCGAGTGCCGACCTTTACTCCTGGACCGCTCAAGGTGACGTTCTACGACGGATCGCCGGGTGCGCCGGGAACGAGCGTGATCGGCGAAGCGGATCTGGCCGGGGTGGATGCCGATTTTGGCACCACAACGGTAAAAGTCCCCTGGACAGTGCCGACACAGCTTGGCTCGCGGCGCATCTTTGTGACCGTCGATGCTGCCGACCTGTTCAAGGAGGACAACGAGCGTGACAACACCGCCAACCGGCGGGTGCATATTCGCCCGTTGGTAGCCGATCGCACCGCGCCTGAGGTCAGCAATGTGCGGATCAACGACGACGCGGCGATCACAAGCGCGCCGGAGGCCAAGGTGACGTTCAACGCCGTCGATCCGGCGGGCGCGCCTGGCGAGCAAGTCAGCGGGGTCAAACAGTTCAGTGTTGTGCGCTACACATACGACACCTGGTCGCGCCGCTGGGTTGAGGAGGTCAGCGCCTTCCGCGAGCTACCGGTCGCGAACGGCGATGGTAGCTTCACGGTCGACACAAAACTCAAGCCGCGCGAGGGCGTGGCGTATGTGCAGGTTCGCGTTCGCGATGATGCCGGCCGTATTTCGCGGGCGGGCTTTGACGCGATCAGCTTTGTGCCTGGCCCGGAAACAAACCTCGAACTGGTTCGCAACGATACCCGTGTCTTCCGCGTCACGCTCAATGCTGGCCAGTCGATGCGCTTTACGTTCACGCCGTCACTGGGCGATGTCGATGTCTCGGTGTTCCAAGGCATTAGCCTTGATGCGCCGCGCATCGCAGTCAGCGCTCTGAATGGCCCCGCCGCAGAGACGGTGACATTTACTGCGCCGGCTGGCGGCCCAACCAGCTTCCAAATCGAAGTGCGGGCGGCGGCCACAAGCCGCTATCGCCTCGCCGTCGCCGATGGCCTGGGTTCGGCCCAGCTTGCGGCGGATGTGATCGCGCCGTCGAAGGAGATTGCCACAGCGCCTATCGTCGGTGATATTCCGCCGCTACAAACCGCAATCGATGAGCCGACAACCGTCTTTGTGCCGTTGATTGGGCAATAAACGGGGCTGAGAATGGATGCGACGGCGCGCCGTCGCATCCATTCTCGGCGCACGATGCTCCTGTTGCGTTGCCACTCGCTGCTTTCGCTTGGCGCACCCCCCGCCGCGCGAAAGCAAAACCGAGCCTGTGCGGGCTGCAAGTCCGCTCAAAGCTCGCTAGGTAATTTGAACTAGGTACATTCCCGCATACGTAAGATTGCTCAACCAAATAATCGTTGCCATGACACGTTTCCTAACTGATGCCCAGCGCAATGAACTGTATACAATACATCTACGACCTTGGTCGACAATCTGCCGCCGCATCGCACCTACGATTTCTATGATCGTAGGACTTCCGCAGTTGGCGACTTCAGCCTGCGGCAGCATGGAACATCTATCTTTTTTGTTTCGTTGT
>JACMIM010000219.1 GCA_014381165.1 Roseiflexaceae bacterium | reverse complement strand
CGCTCGTCCGACCACCTGAACTCCTATCAGCATGAGCAGCACCATGACCAGCGCCTGACAGTCGCGCCGCTGCATAAAGTGCGCGTTGATCGACATGAATTCGCCGCGAAAGCCGCGGGCCAGCATGGCGTTATAGACCCGGTCGGAGCGCTCGTAGCTGCGCAGAAACAGCTGCCCGGCCATGCTGCCCGCCGTGCGTGCCCGCCAGAGCAGCGTGCCGCCAGAGCGCATGCCCGGCAGGGCGGCGCTGCGCGAATCACGGGCGCGTAGCAGCCGCTCGACTTCATCGACCAGCACTGAAAGGTAGCGGTACATAAAGCCGATGATCGCCACCAAGAGCGCTGGCACTTTGAGGTGGCGCAGCGCGTGCGTCAGGTCGGAAAAGCTGGTGGTGGCCGTGAGCAGAATGGCCATCTGCACCGAAAGCCAGCTGCGCACGACGATGCTCGCAAAGCGCAGCAGCCCGGCGTCGCTGGCCACCAGCCGCCAAGGGCCAAGCTCGAAGGCCGCCACTGGCTGCCCCGGCAGCGTAAAGATGATCGTCACAGCGGCTAATACGAACGGCAGGGCCACGAACGAGCGGCGTAGCGTGTACAAGGGGCCGAGGCGCGCCAGCAAATTGCCGCCAAGCAACGCGGCCCAGCTCAACAGCAGGGCTAGCCACGCGCCGTCGGGCAGCAGCGAGTTCGAAAGAATGAATAGCACCGCCGCACCAACCTTCACCCGCGGGTCGAGCTGGTGAATCGGGCTGGCGCGTTGAACAAAGCGGTCGAGATGAAGCGAGTGCATAGATACACATGGGGTACGATGGCTAAAGGCCATCGTCATAATCTTCGGTGTGCTGGCGGCTTTGCCGCCAACACATGCAGGACTTTCGCTTGCTACCAAGATCTACTCTTAGCAGTTTTTTGCCTGCCACAGGCGAAAAAGACGCTTTAAGCGAAAGTCCTGACATGAACAGTTTAGGCATTGTCAGACGCAGCGCGGCTCGCGGCTGAACGGCGCAGCAGCCTCGCGATCAGCAGCGACAGACCGGCCACCACCATGATACCGACCAGGCCGGCACCGATTGTAGAGATTGGCGTCTCGCCCAGGAATGGCAATGTGTAGTCGGGGATGACCTGGTAGGGCGCGTCGGCGGCGCGGTCGAGAAAGCCCAGCTGCTCGGCAACCTTTTCTAGTCCGTCGGGATCGGCGGAGGCCAGTGGCGAAAGGATAGCCACGATGGCGGCGATGCCCAATCCAACGGCGACCAGTCCGCCCGCTCCGCGCTGCGCACCCGACTGGAGCAGATCAGGGCGGGCCTGCTGAATAAAGCCCAGTGCCGCTACCGTGATCAGCGCCTCGCCCAGGCCGATCAGCGCGTGAACGCCCAGCATGGCCGGGATGACGACATCGAGCGAGACGATGCCGCTCAACCAGAGCTGGAGCGAGGTGGCCAGCGCGGCGGTCATCACAGACAGCCAGGCACCAATGCCAGCCCCAGCTAGCTGCGCCACGCGCCCGCGCCCAGCGAACACCCGGTACACCGCATAGCCCACCAGTGCTGTCAGGATGCCCATGTTGAGGATGTTCGCGCCCATCACTACGAGGCCGCCATCTTGAAACAGCAGCGCCTGCACGCCGACCACCGCCGTCATCACCAGCATGGCAGGCCAGGGGCCGAGCACGATCGCCGCCAGCGCGCCGCCCAGCAAGTGGCCAGAGGTGCCGCCTGCTACTGGGAAATTAATCATCTGCGCCGCAAAGATAAATGCCGCCATCACGCCCATTAGTGGTACCTGGCGCTCGCCCAGCGTCTGCTGTGTGTTGCGCAGTGCAAGTGTCAGAAACACCGCCATGACAACCCAGCAGACTAGCGAGATGCCCAGACTG
The DNA here is from genome assembly GCA_014381165.1 of Roseiflexaceae bacterium. Taxonomy (GTDB): domain Bacteria; phylum Chloroflexota; class Chloroflexia; order Chloroflexales; family Roseiflexaceae; genus JACMIM01. Next base: position 708 of record JACMIM010000219.1, on the reverse strand, counting down.
AGGAAATTGTCCGGGATGTGCAGGGCCAGCACGGGAAAAGCCCCGCGCAGCAAATCATTAACCAGCTCCATGCCAACCTCCACGCTGCCAAGATGATGTACGCCACACAGGAAATATAAGTTTATAGCACATAAGTGTTACGCACCCACTATACGTCGCGCGTCTGGCACTGTCAATCTAGCAGTCAGTTATAATGCCCATCGCAAGACTACGCGCAAGACGCACGAAGAGTTCTTTCTGATAAAAATAGAACTTACGCAGTTGGCGATTCCTGCCTGCGGCAGCGTGGAAGATGTATCTTTTTTGTTTCGGTTTTTGGCGCAAAGCGCCAAAAACCGAAACAATTATTCGTTAGTTCCACCCCCGCCGCAGGCGAAATGAAAGCCCTTGGGCAATTGCGTAACTCCTAAAAAAGAGTTTGCGTATCTTGCAAAGGACAACGCGATGCTTGACACATACGCCGCCTGCTTTTATCATAAAGTATGTGAGTTATTTCACGCAGTCAAGGAGAGTACGTGATGTATGGTGTTCTTGTAATGCTCCACAGTGTCACACGCTGGTTCGTGATTATCGCGGCGGTCTACGCGCTGTATGTGGCCTTTAGTGGCTGGTTTGGCAGGCTGGCCTATAGCACGGCAGCGCGGCGGGCTGGCGCAATCTTTGGCGGCATCACCGGCATCCAGTTCATTCTCGGCCTGCTGGTCTACT
>JACMIM010000218.1 GCA_014381165.1 Roseiflexaceae bacterium | reverse complement strand
CACCAGCATCGACCAGGCGACCGCCCGCTGCCCCCACATGGCGCTCCACCGTCGTACTGATCGGCCCGTCTTCGTAGGCGGCGATATTGGCGGCGGCCGCAGTCGGCGCGTAGCTCGCCGTAAGCGTCGGCGTCAGGTTGGCCCGCGCGTTCAGCAGCCGTGCCAACAACACGCAGCCGACTTCGTCGGCACCAGGGTACATCAGCAGGCGGCTGTCGGCACCTGCCAGCCCGAGCAAGCCGGCCCACCAGGCCAAATAGCACTTCTCGCGCGAGGGCAGGCCGAACGAACTGGTGTCATCCGAGCTGAGCACCAGCAGATCGAAAACGCCAGCATCGAGCAGGCCCAGCGCTGCCAGGTTCACCGTGTGGTTACGCAGCCGCCGTGCGAGCATGTCGCGCCGCTGCGCACCTGGAATGGCAGCTGCAAGCTGGTCGAGTTCTGCACCGACCGGCTGGCCCTGCTCGCGCCGGTCGAGCAATTGCGAGAACAGGTAGAACTGCTCGCCATAATCGGCCCAGTAGGTCGGCTCCTCGACCGCGTCGTTCGCATTAGAGACGCGCGTTATCAGGTTGAAGCCATAGATCAGGAGCTGCGGATGGGCCGCGCGCACCTCGCGCAGTCGCTCCAGCCGTGTAAGCACGCTGGCGGCAGGATCGTTGGTTGTGCGCGCGGCAATCAGCCCGCCATAGCCGAGCATGTCCAGCGCAATGATAAGCCCATCGAGCTGCGGTGCCACACTTGCCAGCCAATCGGCAAGCGCTGCACAATCGGCTGGCCGGCGCTGTGCGCTCAGGAACTCCGCAGGTGGCAACAGCACCTCGGCCCCGGCCAGCGCGGCGATCATCGCCGGGTAGCGCGTATTCACCGGGCGCTCATCGAGTGGTAGCAGCCCTATCTTCATGGTGTATTCACCCGCTCGATCGCTTGTAGGCTGAACAGCAGCGCGCGTGGCACATGGAAAAAGCCCTTGTAGTTGCCACCCTTGCTGGAAAGCGCCAAATCGCCCTGGCGGTTGCAGTAGCCGAACCACTCGCCATACTGCGGATCGACGAAGTGCGCGTAGGCGTAGGCATCTACGCGCTCCAGCCAGTCAACCCAACGCTGCTCGCCGGTCAGCGTTGCGGCCAGCACAAGCGCATAGATCGCCTCGGCGTGTGGCCACCACAGTTTCATCGTAGCTTCGAGCTGCAATGTCGGGTATCCAGCGAGATCGATAAAGTACAAGATGCCGCCGAACTGTTCGTCCCAACCAAGTTCCAGCGAGCCAGCCAGGGCGTCGAGCGCGAGACGTGTGTGTGCTGCATTTGGGAAGAGGGTCAGCAGATGCAGCATGATCCAGGCGGTCTCGATCGAGTGGCCAGGGTTGAACAGCCGCCCCTCGGGCAGCGCCATCAGGTCGCGCCCGTCGAGGGCAACATGCTCGCGAAAGATGCGTCGCTCGGCATCGTAGTGGCGAGCCACACCCGCGATCGTTTCGCGCACCACTTCGCGATAGCGCGGATCAGCGAAGTGCTGGGCCAGGTCAAAGGCCATCATCCCAACCACCAGCAGATTCGCCAGGTTGCTCATGGGGGTTTGCCCCGCGAGCAGCGGGCGATCGAGCAATTCCGGGTGGCGTATCCATTCGACGATGCGCCAGAACACGTCTACCGATTCGTCGAGGCAGCCCTGGTCGCCGCTCGCGCGGGCGTACTCGAACAGCCCCATCTGGTAGAAGACGGCCGCATACGGCTTACGCTGGAAGGCGTGCGGCGTGCCATCCTGGCTGAGGCTGAAGTACACGCGGCCCTGCGCATCGCGGGCGTGCCGACGCAGAAATTCCACACCAAGCGTCGCGGCATCGAGAAACTCCTGGCGGGGTTCCAACTCATTGTAGAGCCGCGAAAACATCCAAACGGCGCGGCCCTGGAGCCAAACATACTTGCGTGGGTCGTACACACGGCCATCGCGCGCAAGGCATGTGAAGTAGCCGCCATGCACGCGGTCGAGCGAGTGCTGCAACCAGAACGGAATAACACGCTCTACGAGGTCGCGCTGGTAGCGTTCAGCATATGTTTCAAGCATCATAATCCTTCGCAGTTAGTGCGCTCGTGCCAGCCCAGGTTGCCTGTTCCACGGCCGCCCTGGGCAACGGCGGGCGCTGCATCAACCGCTCTAAACCGAGTTCGTAGGTAAGCAGCGGAGCTGCAGCGCCAAGCAGGGGCGCATCGGGGCTCATCGCCGCCACCTCCACCGCAGTCCCCTGCACCAGCGCAGGCAGCGCGCGATGGGCCAGTTCATCACACACGGCCACCCGGAGTTGCTCACCGAGCGCGGCGACTCGGCCAGTAATCAAAATACGGCGCACATTCAGCACGCTGACCAAACTCGCCACGACCACCGCCAGCGCGCGCCCGGTAGCCGCAATGATGCGACGCGCCCCTTCGTCGCCCGCTTCGGCGGCCGCCGCTACGTCGGCCAGCGTCAGTGCCGCCGCGTCCACCGCCAAGCGGTGCAGCAGCGATGCCGGATCAGCCTCAGCCAGCGCACGCGCCCGCCGCAGAATCATCGCACTGCTCGCCACCGTTTCCAGGCAGCCCTGGTTGCCGCACTTACACCGTTCGCCGCCCTCTTCGACCACAAGATGGCCGATTTCACCGGCACCATAGCCCTCACCCGCGTACAAGTGCCCGCCAATCACAATCCCCGCCCCAATGCCGAGGCCCACTTTTATGACCACTAGGTTCGGCGTGCCCTGCCCCGGACCGAACATATATTCGGCCAGTGCCAGGCTGTGGCTGTCGTTGGCAACATAGACCGGAAGACCAGAGCGTTCCTGAAGCAGGGCGCGTAGTGGCAGATCTACCCAGCCAAAGGTAACAGCGCGCACCACGGTTCCGGCGGCCGTATCGATCAGGCCAGGCGTATTGATACCGATACCCAGGAGCGGGCGATCTGCAGCCTGAATCAGTTCGTCGACCAAACTGTAGATCGTTGCAAGTACGGTGTCGCCATCAAGGCTCGGCAGCGTTCGAGAGAAATCGCGGCGCAGTACGCCGCGCAAGTTCACGAGCGCACCACGTACCTGATCGTTCGTCACACTGATCGCTGCCACCTGACGGGCATCGTCCACCACGCTGAGCAAGGTCGGGGTGCGCCCGACCGCCACAGATCCCTGGCCAACTTCCTCGACCAGGTGCAGCTCGATCAGATCACTCACGACCTCAGATACCGTGGCGCGTGTCAGGTGCGTAAGCCGCGCAAGGCCAGCCCGGCTGATCTCACCATATTCGTAAATGGTTCGCAGGACGAGGCGGCTATTATGCCCCTTGGTGTGCTGGCGGGTCGCTTTTTCGAGCAAGGAGTCGCTGGTGTTTTGCTGCATGGTATTTATATTGTTCATTAAACTTACAAACAAAAGATACCATACGACGGAAGAATGTCAAGCTGTGCTATGATACGAACCGACGTTCAAGACAGGAATGCTGCTGCCAGGAATCCCTGCCTTTGCACCATCAGACGCCAGAAAGTACATGCACGATGCGCGCAGCCTACTACGAAGCATTTGGAGCACCATTGCATGTTCGCGTGGTGCATGATCCCGCGCCGCCCGACAATGGCGTGGTGATTGCGGTCAAGGCAAGCGGCCTGTGTCGCAGCGACTGGCACGGCTGGGTGGGCCACGACCCAGCGATTGTGCTGCCGCATGTGCCAGGCCACGAGTTCGCCGGCGTGATTGCGGCCGTCGGGCCGGGTGTGACACGCTGGCAGGTTGGTGCGCGGGTGACTGTGCCGTTTGTCTGCGGGTGCGGCACCTGCCCGCAGTGCGCTGCGGGCAACCAGCAGGTGTGCGACCGGCAATCCCAGCCGGGGTTCACGCACTGGGGCTCGTTCGCGGAGTACGTGGCCATCGATCGCGCCGATAGTAACCTGGTGCGCCTGCCCGATGCGCTCGACTTCGTGACGGCCGCGAGCCTGGGCTGCCGCTTCGCTACCGCGTTTCGCGCCATCGTCGATCAAGGCAGGGTTTCAGCCGGGCAGTGGGTAGCGGTACACGGTTGTGGCGGCGTGGGGTTGTCGGCGATTATGATCGCCGCTGCGCTCGGGGCCAGTGTGGTGGGCATCGACATCACCGATGAACGGCTGGCGCTGGCCCGTGCCATCGGTGCCACCGCGACCGTCAACGCTGCCACTACGCCGAACGTGGCGGCGGCGGTGCGCAGCATGACCAACGGCGGGGCGCATGTCTCGCTTGACGCGCTCGGCAGCCCGGCCACCTGTAGCAATTCGATCGCCAGCCTGCGCAAGCGCGGCACGCATGTCCAAGTGGGCCTGCTGCTGGCCGACCAAAGCCGCCCGGCCATTCCAATGGATCAGGTGATCGCGAATGAACTCACGATCGTCGGCAGCCACGGCATGCAGGCGCATCGCTATGCGGCCATGATGGCATTGATCGAAAGCGGAGCAGTGCGCCCCGAGCGGCTGATTGGTGCCACGATCGGGCTGGACGAGCTACCGGCGGCGCTCGCCAACCTGCCCAGCTTCAATGGTGCCGGCGTGACGGTCGTCACCAGGTTTACCGAGGCATAGTGCGCAGACCGGCACGGCTGCTGTGGGCGCGGCTCTTGTTCACCTGCGTGGTGGTAGGACGTTGGCCTCAGGCGGCCAGACGCAGCACACTCGCTAACGTGCTGTTTGAGAAGGAGCAAGCTATGTCACTCGAAGAAATCTTTGCGTGCAGTGGGCTGCTAGTGCTGCCCTTCTGGATTTTAATGGCATTTCTCCCGCACTGGCGCTGGACAAAACGCATCATTGGCTCACCGCTGATCAGCCTGCCGGCAGCACTGCTCTACGCGGGGCTGGTGCTGCCGCAGCTAGGAGCGATTTGGTCCGCAGTCAGCAGCCCCGAGCTGGGCGCGATCGCCACGCTGCTGGGTTCGCCTGCGGGCGCGACGATCGCCTGGGTTCACTTTCTCGCCTTCGACCTGTTCGTGGGCCGCTGGGTCTACCTCGACAGCCGGGCGCGCGGTGTGAGCGCACTGCTCATGGCACCTGTTCTGCTGCTGGTTCTGATGCTCGGCCCGATCGGCTTTGCGCTCTACCTCGGCCTGCGCGCACTGTACGCCCTGCGCAGCAACCAGGTGCCAGCACCGGCGGCGCTGTAAGGCAGCAGCCGGGCGATGATGCCCCGCGCATTTGCGTCAATTATTTTGGGGCGGCGCTGTAAGGCAGCCGCGCGGCTGAAGCCGCTGGCTGGGATTACGAAGCCCGCCTGCGCGGGCT
>JACMIM010000026.1 GCA_014381165.1 Roseiflexaceae bacterium | reverse complement strand
TAGCGGCGGGCGAGATTGGGCATGCGAGCGCCGCGCTGCGCGAGGGGCTGGAGGCCGCCGTGGAAGTCAAGTCGACCGTGGATTTATTCTACGGTGTCTTCGTTGCCGCCCGGCTCTGGCTGCGGCGCGGCGCTGCCGAGCGCGCCGCCGAGTGGGTTGGCTTGCTGCGGCACTGCGCCGGCGTCGAGTATGTTGTCAGGAGCGAGCTGCCGGGGCTATGCGCCGAGCTCGAAGTTCAGCTTGGCGCACAGCGTTGCGCCGCTGCGCTCGCACGGGGCGAGACGCTGCATCTCGCTGCGGTGGTCGCTGAAATTCAGCAAGAACTCGGCGTACGCGGCACATGACCAAGGGCCTGGCGATCGAAAGCCAGGCTGCGCGCGCAGCCTACGAAGAGGCATCTGCGTAAACGCTCGCACCTGGGAACATCTCAGCTCGCCGAGAAGCTGGTGGGGCCGGGGCTGAGGGCCTCACTAGGTAGCTGCAATATCGCGAGTAATACGAGGTTGTTCCGGTACAAACTCAACTTTTTCGTAAACATCTTCTAACGTAAGGTGGCACTGCAACGTTGGAATGTCAAGCGTTGCTTCGCTACCAACCACTTCATTCAATAACCACTGGCCAGTTTCTTGACGACTATAGTGTTCAATGTGATGATGGTCCTGAGCAATAATAATATAATCCTGTAACGTATCAATGGTGCGATAGTTTTGGAATTTCATGCCGCGGTCGTAACGCTCGGTTGATGGAGAAAGCACTTCGATAATGAGCACAGGATTGAGAATAGTATCGCGTGCTTCGTCGGTGAACTGTGGCTGCCCACACACAATTGTCACATCAGGGTATGTATTGAGGCCTGTCTGTTGTACTTTGATCCGCATGTCGCTTTGATACACCCGGCAGTCCCTGCGCCGCAGCTGGCTATGCAGAGCAGCGTGGGCATTGCCGGCAATTAAACTATGCGCTTCGGTCCCGCCCGACATCGCGAAGATTTCGCCATTATAGTACTCATGCTTTACAAGGCTGTCGCGTTCCTGGACGAGATACGCCTCCTCGGATATAAAAGGCTTTGGTTGTGCTGCCATCGACGCTATCTCCTTCCCTTGCCACTCGCCGCATGATAACAGGCGGCGGGACGTCGTGCAACAGCGCCAACACCCTGAACAAGGCGCGCATCGCGAAGCGCCACGAGTTGGTGGCGCGTGCCGATTGGCGGGCGCTGCGCCTCTTAGGGCGCGCTATAGTTCCAGCGTTCGCTCGAACCAAAACCACTCGGGCTGCGGCACGAATCCCAGGCGCTGGTTGATGCCGATCATCTTTGCGTTGGTGGCGTTGTTCCACGTGCGCACTGCGGTGTACGCGCCCTGTCCCTTAGCCCACACGAGCGTGGCAACCTTGAGGGCCGTTGCTAGCCCGCGCTGCCGATACGCTGGCAGCACCGCCGTCCAGCCCGTTTCGAGCTCGGTGGTTTCCGGCATCAGCAGCAGCTGGCTTTGCCCTACGTAGCGCCCATCGGCGCAAGCAATGGCGAAGGCGTC
>JACMIM010000217.1 GCA_014381165.1 Roseiflexaceae bacterium | reverse complement strand
ATCCCGGTGATCATCGTCTCGATGCTCGACGAACCAGGCAAAGGGTTCGCGCTGGGCGCCGCCGACTACCTGGTCAAGCCGGTGAGCCGCGAAACGATGCTCGCCGCATTGCGACGATCGGCACTGGTCGCATCGGTTCCGCGCGGATCGACCAAAATTCTGGTGATCGACGACGATCCGCTGGCGGTCGAGCTGATCGAGGCTGTGCTCCAGCCCGAAGGCTACACCGTCCTGAAAGCCACGGGTGGCGAAGCTGGTGTGGCACTGGCCCGGCAGGAGGTGCCGGCCTTAGTCATCCTCGATCTGCTCATGCCCGAAATGGACGGATTCGCCGTGGTGGATCAACTACGCGCTGAGCCTATCACGGCATCCATTCCGATCATGATTCTGACGGCAAAGACCATGTCGCCTGCCGAGAAGGAGCGCCTAAACGGCCGGATCAGCTACCTTGCGCGCAAGGCAGAGTTTGATCGAGCGGCGCTGGTCGAGCTTGTGCGCGGCTTCTGCCATCCCAGAGATTAGCGATTAGCGATTGAGACGCAATGCGATCTCCAATCGCTAACCTCCAGACGTGAGAGGAAGCGATGGCCGGTGAACTGATCCTGATCGTCGAGGACAACGAAAAGAACCTGAAACTGGCGCGCGATCTGCTTCAGTTCAAGGGCTACCGCACACTGGAGGCCCGTGACGCAGAAAGTGGGCTTGCCCTGGCTGCGGCGCATCATCCAGATCTCATTCTCATGGATATCCAACTCCCCGGCATGGACGGGCTGGCGGCGCTAGCCCAGCTCAAAGCCCATCCCGCGACAACCACGATTCCTGTCGTCGCCGTCACTGCCTTCGCGATGAGCAATGATCGGGAGCGCTTCCTGGGTGCAGGATTCGACGGCTACCTGGTCAAGCCAATCAACATCAAGGAGTTTCCCGAGCAGGTGCGGCGGTACTGCGAGCGCATCGATTAGATCTGGCGAAGCGTGTCAGTTGTAGGAGGGTGGGATGGAGCGCCAACCAAAAATCCTGGTGGTCGACGATACGCCGCGTAACATCAGGCTTTTAGACGCCATGCTCGCGCCGCACGGCTATACAGTGATCGCGGCCGGCTTCGGTTTGGCGGCATTAGAGAAGATCAAATACGAACAGCCGGATCTGATCCTGCTCGATATTCTCATGCCGGAAATGGACGGCTACGAAATTTGCCGGCGGCTGCGCGATGATCCGGCCACGCGCATGCTGCCGGTGGTTCTGATCACCGCCAGCAGCAACCAGGAGAAGGCCAGAGCGATCGAGGCCGGGGCGGATGACTTCATCACCAACCCTTTCAATCAGGCTGAGTTGCTGGCGCGCGTCAAGTCGCTGCTGCGGATCAAGGCCTACCACGATACGATCCAGACTCAAGCGGCTGAACTCGCGGCCTTGAACAGCACCCTTGAGCGACGCGTCCAGCAACAGGTTGAAGAACTTGATCGGCTGGGGCGCTTGCGACGCTTCTTCTCGCCACAGCTGGCCGAAATCATTGCGCGTGATGAACGCCTGATCGACAGCCACCGGCAGGAGATTACGGTCGTGTTCTGCGATCTGCGGAATTTCACCGCCTTCTCCGAAAGCGCAGAGCCAGAGGAGGTCATGCGCGTGCTCGACGAATACTATGCGGCCCTCGGTGAATTGATCACCCAGTTCGAGGCGACTGTCGAACATTTCGCCGGCGACGGGCTCATGGTGTTCTTCAACGATCCGCTACCCTGCCCAGAGCCGCCATTGCGAGCCGTGCGGATGGCGGTGGCGATGCGTGATCGCGTGGGTGAGCTGATCCATACCTGGCGTAAGCGCGGCCACCAGCTCAATTTCGGAACCGGGATCGCGCTTGGATATGCCACCCTGGGGAAGATCGGCTTCGAGGGCCGATTCCAGTACGCGGCGATTGGGATGGCGGCCAACCTAGCCGAACGCCTATGCGCCGAGGCCCAGGGCGGGCAAATTCTTGTTAGCCAACGGGTCTATACAGCAGTAGAAGACTTGGTGGAGGCCGAGCATCTGCCCGACTTGGTTCTCAAAGGTTTTCACAAACCAGTGGCGGCCTTCAACATCCTGGGATTGAAGCAAAACGTTTCCTCGTCCAAAACTGACTCCGTGTCTACCGCACCGGCAGGGGCGGCGGCCGGCCTGACCGAGCGCGAGCTCGACGTGCTGCGCCTGGTCGCCCAGGGCCTCACGAATGCCGAAGTAGCCGATCGCCTCATTCTCAGTCCACTGACGATCAATGCGCACCTGCGCTCGATCTACGGCAAGCTCGATGTCAAGACGCGCGCTGCGGCAACGCGGTTCGCCATGGAGCAGCACCTGGTCTGAGCCGGCCTCGTTGGGTCAACACCTCCCGCTCCCCTTCAAGCACATAGTTCATTTTAACTATGCGCTGCGCTAAATAGCAGAGCATGTATCGTTCGTTTCTGCCGCCAGATTCCTCTGTGGCCAAGGCCATTACTTCAGCTAGACCGCAATGGCGTCTCCCACCTCAGATATAGGCCCCATCGATGTAACAACTGGCGATTTCGCGCCGAAAAGATAGTTAGCCTGATTACCTTGTTCATGCGATGTGCTGCTGCGCTGATCGTTGTAGGCTTTGGTCAGCCCGAAAGCAGCTGCAAGCGGAACAATAATGGCCCAATCAGGAAAGAGAGCGCATCGGATGGACTTTAACGCAATCGTAGACGCGATCAACCGATCAGAAGACAACTTCGAGCGCGCTATGCTGGCGCGCTCGCGGGCGCGGCGGCAGCACCCAGGCACAAACCCGGTCGCGTGGGACGAAAGTCGAACCCTCGAGTCGCTCGCAGAGGATGTGCTACGCCCGCCACTTACTACTGAGGAGAGCTTGGTATTGCAACTCGGTACGCCCAACATAGCGGCTGCGTATGGCGCGGCGCTTCAGATACCAATCGCATACGCGTGATACCGCATACCAATGGGTTTACAGTGATCGATCACATACTTCACGCAAGGAGAACGATATGAACGCTCTGTTTTGTCTGGTGGTCTTGGCCGCGTTGGCGGCGCTGAGCCTGTACGCCTTCCTGCCGCCCACCAAGCAGCGCGAGCGCAGCGAGTACAACGACTCGTGCGAGCACCGGCGCACGGGCAATCCCGACGCTGGCATGTATCAAGGTACGTATTATGGCGGGAACATTGGCACCGGCTTCGGGGGCGACGGCGGCTTCGGCGGAGATTGCGGCGGCT
>JACMIM010000025.1 GCA_014381165.1 Roseiflexaceae bacterium | reverse complement strand
TGCCCAATCGTAGTTCGTTCGCGGCGCTTGCGGTCACACTAAAGCGGCGGCCAAGCGCGCGCGTGCGTGCAAGCAACTCCTCAAAGGCAAACGGTTTGGTCAAGTAATCGTCGGCACCGCTATCGAGGCCAGTCACCCGGTCTTCGAGCTGCCCGCGCGCCGTTAGCAGGAGCAGCGCTGTAGGCAAACGTGCGGCACGAATAGCCCGACAGATCGAGGGGCCATCGCGCCCCGGCAGCATCCAATCGATAATGGCCACATCGTAGCTGCTCCGGAGCGCCAGGTCGAGCCCGCTATCGCCATCGTACACGGCATCCACACTATAGTGCTCATCCGTCAGCACACGCTCTATCAGGTGGGCAAGCCGTCGGTCATCTTCAATAAGCAGAACCTTCATACATTTCCTCCCGCTTAAGCATAGCAGCATACGCTTGGAAAAAGATTGGAAATGGACGGTTCATTGCAAAAACGGCTCCACATGAACCACTACCGTTGTCGTGAGCATACGTAAACGTCTTATTTGCTATTGGTGCGGTCGTGCTGGTCACGATCAGCCGCAGGGATTACATTTTTGTTTGGGCGGCTGATTGGTGCTTTAGTGGGCGGCTGAGGTATGCCACTGCAACGCGGTAGATCGTGAGCCAGCATACCGTGCTCCCGGTGAGCCAATACAGCGCACGCACCCATAGTTCACTGCTGTCGCTGCCACTCGCAATGCCGTGGGCGAGCGCTAACCCGAACAGGGCAAAGCTCAGGAAGTGGATGGCGCGCCACATGGTTCGCCCGATCCACTGTTTTGCGTAGAAGCTCAGCCCAACCAACGCCAGCCCGTAGAAGGCAAGTTGGCCCAAACCGACCCAGAGTGGCTGGTAGCTCGTGCTGGCAAACGGTATGACAAGCTGGGCGATGGTGTAGCCAATATAGCGGTCGCCGAGCAAAATCAGCGCGTGGAACAGCGCAAAGCCGAGACCGAGCAGACTGGTATGCTGGTGCAGCATGAATGCGGTCGGCCCGCTGGGCCAAAGCCGCGCCAGTTTGTTGGTCATCAGCAGCCCAAACACCATCGATAGCCACACCAGGATATAGGCGATCAGCGCGCTCGACCGCGAGAGGTACCAGAAGGCCTTCGGGCTTGGGCCGAGCAGCGAGGCGCTCAGCGCAGGAAACCACATTGGCACAACCACTGCTGCGGTCAGCGCGCCGCCGCCCATTGCGAACAATACCAGCACGAACGTCTGGAGCGTCATCGCTGGGCGATCATTGAATGCCGCTTCTATCGGCTGCGTTGTAGCTGTACCTGCTTGCGGCAGGGTTTGCTTCGCAGCACGAAGCGCTGCGAGCCGCGCCACTTTTTCTTCAGTCATGATCTTCCTCCTCACGAGGTTGCCAACAAAAGCTATCGAGTTTACTACTACGCCGGAGCGTGCGATCGTCACATATAACCAGGCCCGCAAGGGTTGGGCGCGCTTCGAGCCAGCCGAGCCCCGCAGCGCTGCCAAGTAGCAGCGCGACTTTTGCCGCAACCTCTGCTTCGCAGGCGGTGGGCGCAACTACGGTCGCACTGATCACATCGCTCGCCGACGGCACGCCGGTACGCGGGTCGAGCAGATGATGCTGCCAGATGCCGTTTTGCTGCCAGCGCCGGTAATCGCGCCCCGAGGTTGCAACGCCGCCGTGGGTGAGCAGCAAGAGCTCGCGCTGCTGCGTACCATCGAATGGGTCAGCCACGCCAACCGCCCAAGCTGACCCATCGGCACGCGGGCCGCTCACGGCAATATCTCCGCCGGCATCCACGAGTGCCGGGCCGACTGCTGCCAACTGCCTGATCGCCTGATCGGCAGCCCAGCCCTTGGCAACGCCGCCAAGATCTAGGCGGGTATGCGCTGGCAACGTAATGGTACGGTTCACGCGATCAAGCGTGATAGCGCGCCAGTCAGGTACAACGTTGTCGCCCCATTGTTGCAGCGCAGGGGCATCCCTGTGCAGCAGGCGCTCGAAGCTGCATACGTAGCCCGCAGCCTCAAGCGCATCGAGCACGGTCGGCGTCACAATGCCTTCAGTAGCGTGAGCCGCTTGGAGCGCGGCATCGACGACTTCCAGTAACAGTGTGCTTGCCACAAATGGCGCGCCGCATGCGCGGTTGAGCTGGCTCAGTTCGCTGTCAGCGCGAAAGCGGCTGAGGTATGCTTCCCAGTCTGTGAACCACTGCGGCACCTGGGCCAGCATATGGGCAGCTTGTTCTGCGTTACTATCAACCACAGCGAACATCTGACAGCCCATCGCGGTAAAGTGTATCTCCACCTTGGCCTCCTAGCGCGACGAGCGGGTGACGGTCACGGGTGCTGGTGCAACGACAACCCGGCGCATGGCGGGGGCACTGGTCACGTCCGCTGCATTGACGACCGTGCTGTTCTGCGTCGTGAAGCCTGGCGGCACAATGGTCGCAACGACCGGAAGCTCTGCAACCATGATGGTCAATGCGCTAGGCGAAGCCGAAGTGGGCACCACAGTTTCGCGGGCGGCGAGCCCGCCCCAGCCGATGAGCGTTGCGGCAACCGCCGCAGTGGTGATCAGCAGCTTCAGGTCAGGAGCCGCTGTATGCGCTTTTTTTTGTGTACTAGCCATCGTTTCGCTCCTAAGGGGGTCTACTACACGGTCATAGACCCGTATCTTGTACATATAGTGTCGTTAGTGCATTCACTATGTTTTTGTATGTTTTTGCACAGCAAAAACATACGAAAGCATTGTTTACGAACTATTAATCTTGGTCGTCTTGGTCGTCTTGATTGCCCTCGTCGCGCTCATCCGCATCCTGCTCATCGTCGTCAGCATGAGGCTCGCTAGGCTGCGGCTGCTGCGCGACCACACCGTCAGCGAGCAGCGTACCGGTTTGGGCATCAACGTACAGAGTGCCCTGATCAAGGGTGACCTCGTAGGCCAACGTGCCTTGGTAGTCAACCACCTCAGGCATGCGCGTGAGTGTGGCATTCGGGTACGCCTGAAGCGCTGCTGCCTCGGCCTGCCCAGCGGTGATGGCATAGGCTGGAACGTCTGGCGAAGCTGGGCTTGCGGGTGCGGCGCTCTGGTTCGGTTGGCTCAAGCGTGCATTCGCTGCTACGATCTGGGCATTGGCTTGTTCGAGCTTGACCGTTGCCTCAGCCAACATTGAGGCAGACCCCGCCAAGCGCGCCGCTCTCAATGATCGCCGTCTTCATGCCAAGCTGGCCCGCCCGCACCGCCGCCACGTAGCCGCCCGGCCCCGAGCCGATAATCACGAGATCATAAACTATATCGCTCACAACAGGCTCCTTTTGTTGCCCACGGTCTGTGCCTCGCCGCACAAAGAATAACCGGCCTATATTGTAGCACGAAGCTAGATCAGTGTGTCTCGTCCGGAATAGGAGCTAGAGCTGCTCTAACGTTACTGGCTGACAGTTCCGACCGTGCGATTCTAACCACGAAGGGCGCAAAGAGCACGAAGCTGTTGCTATAAATTTTCTGCTTCGTGCTCTTCGCGCCCTTCGTGGTGAAATACATGAACTATTCAAAAGCGGTAGCGCAATAGGCGCATGCCGTTGAGCGTCACCAGCAGCGAGACGCCAACATCGGCCAGTACTGCCATCCATAGTGTGCCCATGCCCAGCAGCACGAGCATCAGGAAGACCAGCTTGACCCCGATGCTGAGCGCCACGTTAGCATAGATCGTCGCCATCGTCGCGCGGCTCAGGCGGAAGAGCCCCGGTAGGCGCTGCAAATCGTCGCTCATCAGCGTAATATCGGCGGTCTCCATTGCCTGAGCTGTGCCGCCCGCCGCCCCGCCGATCGCGATACCCACCGTAGCTGCGGCCAGGGCCGGCGTGTCGTTAATGCCGTCGCCGATCATGGCCAGCCCACCATGCTGTTGCTTGAGCTGCTCAACCATGGCTAGCTTTTCGGCAGGCAGCAGCTCGGCCCGCACGTCAGTCACGCCCACCGCTTCGCCAACCTGCTGCGCGGTAGCGTGGTTGTCGCCGGTGAGCATAATGAGTGCCTTGAACCCTAGTTGCTTGAGCTGCTCAAGCGCCGCGCGGCTGGTCGGCCTGATCTTGTCGGCCAGGGCGATCGTGCCCAGGTAGGTCTGGTCGGCCATCACCAGCACTGGCGTGCGGCCCAGGGCCGCATCGGCTGAAGCGGCGGCGCAGTGGCTTGCCGGGTGCGGGATAGCCAAGTCGAAGGCGCTATGGCTGCCGATCAGCACGCTGCGGCCTGCAACCTGACCCTGCACGCCGCGCCCTGCCAGGGCCTGTACGCCCTCGGCGGCAGGGTAGCGCGTGGCCAGGCCGCGCTCAGCCGAGGCCTGCACAATCGCCAGGGCCAGCGGGTGCTCGCTACGCCGCTCAACCGCCTGGGCCAGCGCCAGCAGATCCTCGCAGGCCGCGCAGTCGCCCTCCGCGCTGCTCGTGCAGGTGGCCGAGCGTAGCGCGACAACGCTGGGCTGGCCGAGCGTCAGCGTGCCAGTTTTGTCGAAAGCAATTGCACGCACACGGCTGAGCGCCTCAAGCGCGGACCCACCCTTGATCAAGATCCCGTTGCGCGCGGCGCTGCTAAGTGCGCTGATGATGCTGACCGGCGTGCTGATCACCAGCGCGCAGGGGCAGGCCACCACCAGCAGGGCCAGCCCGCGATAAAGCCAGCCGAACTGATCAGGGCTGGGGTTCCAGAAAGGCTGGCCAAAGAGCAGCGGCGGTACAATCGCTACCAGTGCCGCGATGGCCACCACCGCCGGGGTGTACCAGGTCGCAAAGCTATCGACGAAGCGCTGGGTCGGCGCACGGCGCTCCTGAGCCTCCTCCACCAGTGTGATCATACGGCTGATCGTGTTGTCGGCAGCCAGGTGGGTCACCTCCAGCTCAAGCGCGCCCTCGCCGTTCACACTGCCCGCGAACAG
>JACMIM010000216.1 GCA_014381165.1 Roseiflexaceae bacterium | reverse complement strand
GTGCCGGGTGGCGGCAGCAGCGACGTGGTCGCGGCTGCGACGCCCACCCCAAAAGGAATCCCGCCCGAGGTGGTATGCCCATCCAACGCCGAGCGCAGCTTGAAGATCGCGGTGTAGCTGCCATTCGGCAAGCCGTCGAGCGGCAGACGCAGCACGCGCGGGTTGGCCGGGTCGATCGCGCCGGGGCCTGGGTCAATTAGCGTGTTCTGGCTGTCGAATAGCTGCACCGTGCTAAAACTCGGATCGAGATCTTCGTTGAACTCCAGCTCGATCGCAGCTGGCGCTGTTGGTTGTGTTTCACCAATCGCTGGCACTGAGCGCACAAGCCCGGCGTGCGCTTCAGCACGCAGTGGCATCAGGAACAGCAGCAGTATGGCAAACAGCGCCAGCGCTCCGAAGCGTCTCTGCATGACATCTATCCTCATTGCGGAAGCCGTAGCACGTCCAGCTACATAACATCTAGAACTCAACGTAACGCTGCGGGAAGTCAGCACTTCCGCGCATTATGTTTGGGAATTATATCACAACCGCTGACCATCGTATTTTTACAGCAATGTTAGGACTCACGCGGTTGCTCAAAAGGTTTCATTTCGCCTGTGGCGAGCAAGGAACTAACGAATAATTGTTTCGGTTTTTGGCGCAGAGCGCCAAAAACCGAAATAAAAAAGATATATTTTCCATGCTGCCGCAGGCAGGAACCGCCAACTTCGTAAGTCCTAACAATTATTCCTTAGTTCCTTAGTTCAACGCAGCCTTTAGCATAGGCACGCGCTGGATGACCAGGTAATCGAGCAGCAGCACCACCACCAGCGAGATCCCAACAAACGGAAACGCGATGCCAAGCACGGCGATCAGCGCAACCGCGCCCTTCCAGATCGGGAAGTTCTTTGGCATGGCCGGCGCACCCAAGCGCTTGGCCGGGCGGCGCTGCCACCACATCACCACCGCGCTGAACGCCAGCGTGATCACCACCAGACACGCCAGCAGCATCACGATCTGGTTGAGCGGGCCGAAATACTTGCCCTCGTGAACCGCGATGCCCATTTCGACTGCTTTTGGCACCAGCGCATAATCGGCAAAGCGTACATCGGCCAGCACCGCGCCGCTATACTGATCGATGTGCAGTGTCGCCTGCTTGCCAGGATCGTTGGGGAAAATCGACACCGTATACACGCCCTCGGCAGCATCGGGCAGGCTGACGCTGAAGCCAGACGCCACGCCCTGGGCCTGCGCCAATGCGACAACGCTGTCGAGATTCACTGGCGTGCCTGCGGGAACACCGCTATTCGTCGATGTAGGCATGGGCAGTTGCTCGACCGCCCAGGGCACGGTTTTGACCGCCGTTGTATTCAAGTCGCCCGTCAGTTGGGTCGATGCGGGCACGTCGTCCCACAACTGCGCTGGGTACTGGCTCGACACCTTGGCAAAGTTCGAACCCCAGAAGCCCGCCCACGGCAAGCCGGTGAGCAGCAGAAATAGCACGACTGCCGACCCCCAAAAGCCAACTACCGCGTGCATGTCGCGCCAGAAGATGCGTTTATTGGTGCGGTTCAGGCGCGGCAGCAGAATGCCCCACACCATTGAACCCTTGCGCGGCCACCACATGAACAGGCCGCTTACAACCAGCACAATCGCCCAACACGCCGCAAGTTCCACCAGGTAATCGCCCCAGGTGCCAGCCATCAGTTCGCCGTGCAGCGTGACGGCGTAGTATTGCAGGTTGTTGTTTTCATTGCGCTCGCCCAGTACCGTGGCGGTGTATGGGTCGACAAACACGGTCAAGTCGCGCCCATCGGCGGCGGCGAGCGTGACCTCGGTGCTGCGCGTGGCGTCTTCGGGCGTAACCACACTGCTGATCGTCGCGCCGGGGTAGACTGCGCTCGCGGCGGCAATCTGTCGCGCGAACGGCAGCGCCGCGCCGCTGGCTTGCACATGTTGTGGGTACATCAGCCGATCGAGCTGCGGTTTGAACAGGTAGACGATGCCGGTG
Organism: Roseiflexaceae bacterium; assembly: GCA_014381165.1. Classification (GTDB taxonomy): domain Bacteria; phylum Chloroflexota; class Chloroflexia; order Chloroflexales; family Roseiflexaceae; genus JACMIM01. The sequence goes on along the minus strand of JACMIM010000216.1, from coordinate 6,659 downwards.
ACGGCCAGGATGAGCAGAAACGGAATAACGAACAGGCCAGCGTAAAAATGCCAGCGCCAGACCACGCGGTAGAAGTGGCCTGCCCGCAGCGTGGCGGCATCACCGGCCACGTCGGCATCGGTCGCAGTCCTGGTCTCGGGTTGGGCTATCGAAGACATGAGGAAAACTCCTTGATTGTCTATCGCCATCACATGGCGCATGCGTTAATGTTGGTGGTTCGAATCTTTGCTGTCGCTGCGCTCGGTTGTAGGCACAGCGTCACGTACTTCGGCCTGCACTACCACGGTGCCTGCCTGTTGAAACAACAACGTGACCGTCACCAGGTCGCCCGCTTTGACCACGCGCGTGCGGTCGAGCAGCATGAGGTGGTATGCGCCAGATTCGATCGCAACTGCGCCGCCCGCAGGAATACTGATCTCGGGAATCGGACGCATCGCGACGACGCCACCCGTTGACGAGGTTTGATGCAGTTCAACCGTGGCAGCGGCGTCGCTGGTTGCGCCAAGTAGGCTGTCGGGGCGAGAACCGGTGTTGCGAATCACCATGTAGAGTGCATCGGTGCTACTCGTATCATTTGGTGTTCGTAGCCATATGTTTGAAAGCCGCAGCGGGCCGGCGCTCACCTCATCGGGGGCGGTGGGTGCCGCAGTGCCAACGCCGCAGCCAGCCAGCAGCAGGGCAACGCCCAGCGCCAGCAGCCGAAAGCTCTGCATAGCATGTACTCATATATTGGCGCGGCACGACAAACAAACGTGTGCGCCGACGCGGGAAAAACAGCTAGTCTGGGTGTGAAAAGGGGCAGGGCTACGCGAAGCGCGGCGGACGCAGCGGTGGGCGACCTGGTCGCCAAACGAGCCGATCTGCGGCGTAATAGACACCAATGCGGGGGCGTATTACGGGCGGAGCGAGGGCAATAATTAGCACAAGCGCCAGTTCATACATTGCTTTGGCGAGTGGCGCGTGGGCTGGATTGCCGGTGTCGTCCGCAAGGTGACAGGGCGCACGTCCAATGGCTTCTTGCGTGTGGGAGGCCACGGCAGCACTGCTGCGGGCCGGGTGTGTGCCACTTGCCGGGTCAGCATGATGCGCGTACACGGCTTGGGGGTGCAGCGCATCTATCAGGGCGCAGTGGATGATGCACGCAAGCGGGCCAAACACGCCAATCGAGAACACGAGCAGCACTGCCACAAGACCACCACGGCGAAGCCGCCGGTTCAGTCCGTGCTGCCAGCGCATCAACTGGTGGTAGGTTGTCGCTATATTCTTGCGCATAGCATACCTGCCCGTGTTTCTTCCTTTTCCATTATGAGCGGAAAGAAACCATGGTGCAACCCGTAATATTGCCTATAGGACTTACGCAATTGGCGGTTCCTGCCTGCGGCAGCAGGGAAGATATATCTTTTTTGTTTCGGTTTTTGGCGCTCTGCGCCAAAAACCGAAACAATTATTCGTTAGTTCCTTGCCCGCCGCAGGCGAAATGAACGCGCTTGGGCAACTGCGTAACTCCTAGCCTATTTAGCCCGCCAGCTTTTTGTACTCACGCCTGAACTTGTACGTCAAGCGGAACCGTAATGATTCGACCTGCGTGCTTGAACTGCATCCACACACGGTACGCGCCTGGCTGCGGAAATGTATAGACGAAGCGTACATCTGGCCCGTACAGCGTGCCCTGCACCACAATTGGGCGTCCGTAGGGCGGCACTTTCTCCGCCGCATGCACATGGGCAAAGATAACACCATCGCTGCTGCGGGCCAGGAAGTGCCCCGCCATACCGAGCCAGGGCTGAAGATCGCGCACCGGGCTGTTCGCATTGGCAAAACTAGCCGTAAACGTGGTTTGTTCACCAGCTTGGAGCGGCGTTTGTGAGGACGCGACGGTCACTTGCAGATCATCGATAGTGTGCGTGCCCAACGATACTGGAGCAACCGCTGGTGCCGTTGGGTCGCCAACCACGGTGAAATCACCGCGCAGCACCTGCGTGCCGCTCTCCACGCGCTCGATCTCGGCGTAGGCACTGTAGCGGCCCGGTTGTGTCGGCGTGATGTTCAGCGCATACGTGCCAGGGCCTGTGCGCGCCGGGTGCGTATGTTCGAAGAAGCTGCCATCCTCGGCAATGATCACAAGATGGATCAGCGCATCGTGGTGGGTGATGATATCCTCCACCGGTCGCCCGGTTCCGCCGTCGCTCAGGATGAGTGAGAGGGTCGTCGGCTGCCCGGTAGTTGGGGCTGCGGGCACGGTTTGCACGGCCATATTGGCGTGGGGCCGGCCAACAACGGCAGGCGGCGCGTTCGCAGCCTGCGCAGTACGCACTGAATCGCTGTATTGTTGCAAGCCGAAGACAACCATCACGACAAATGCGGCAAAGCTGCCCTGCCCGAGCAGCAGCGAAAGCCAGCGTGGCACCGCGCGGCGGCGCTGGTTGAATACTGAAGTCACGGCGATCATCGTGATCATCAGGACGACCAATGTACCCATGCTTGCGAGAAGCGGGATCGTGTAAAGTGGCAGCGGCTCCTGCCTCAGCGTAAACGGAACCAACGCGCTGCCTTCGCCCTGCGATCCGCGCACGCGCACCTCGAGATCCCAATCGCCAAGACGGTCGACCGCAAGCTCGGCATAATAGATGGTTCCGGCTGCGGCCGTCGTCATCACCTCGACGGTTGGCGTATCATCAAGCGCATAGCCGCGCGGCACCGCCCGCAGGGTAATCATCGCTTCACCTAGATCAGGCGGCGGGACGATATCGACGAATAGCGGCGCGGGGGCGGTCGGCGGCATGTCGAGCGTGAGCGCGATCTCATACGGGCCAACCTGCTGGGTAAAGGTTTGAAAGATTTCAGACCCGCCGCCGTGTGCCCAGGCGCGACCTGGAAGTGCAACCACGCTAGCAAGGAGCATCGCAAGCACAAGCCGTGCGACAAAAAGCGCATTTCGCATAGTAAGAGAAGGTGGCTCGCACCGCACAATGCAGTGCGAGCCAGCATAAAAAGCTACTCGAAGGTCACATCCGGTGCGACCTCAGCAAAGATTCGGCGAAACTCCGCCGTCGATTTTGGCCCAATATATGTTTTGCCATTGACTACAAACGTCGGCGTGCCGGTCACGCCGGCGGCGCGTGATGCTGCGAGATCGTCTGTAACCTGCTCGGCGTACTTGCCCGAGTTGAGGCAGGTGCCGAACGCGCCAGTGTCCATGTTCAGCTTTGCGGCAATCGACGTGAGCGTTGCCGCGCCGAAACCTTGCGCGCCATGGGCCGGCTGGTTGAGAAACAGCGAATCGTGGTAGGGCCAGAAGCTGTTCTGCTCGGCAGCGCAGTAGGCCGCAGCCGATGCGCGCTGCGAGTTCTCGCCATGGAACGGCGTGTTGTGAATTTCAAAGCGCACCTTGCCGCTGCCCGCAAAGGTTTCGGTGAAGACTTGCTCGTAGTTCTTGGCAAAGTAGCCGCACGACTCGCACTCATAGTCGGCGTACTCGATCACGGTAATCGGGGCGTCTTTTGGCCCCCAGGCCCGCCCGTTCGGCTCGGCATTGGCTGGCACAGGGTACGTCGCAACCTGCACAGGCAGATTAGCACTATTCGCAGCGGTCTGCGTCGACTGCCAGCCAATCGCAGCAATCCCGCCAAGCACAACGATACCTACGAGTGTAATCAGGCCGATAAACAGCAGGTTGCGCTGCTGTTTCTGCTGCTGAACAGCGCGCCCGCGTTGGGTCGTTTGTTTCTGTGTTGCCATGATGCGTGTCCTTTCTTAGTTAGGAGTTACACAGTTGCCCAAGCTCTTTCATTTCGCCTACGGCGGGCACGGAAATACCTGGTCATTGTTTTGGTTTTTGGCCCAAAGCGCCAAAAACCGAAACAAATGCGTAAGTCCTACTTAGTACAAAAGCTGTGCGGCGATGATAAATCCAAGCACAACCGTCCCGATGATCGCAACCACCGCGACATGATCGTAGCCAATGCCGATACCTGGTGATGCTGCGGCGGCCACCGCCTGGTCTTCTGCTGACGCTGACGTCAGGAGCGATGTGACCAGCATCAGGCTGATGATCAGAAACGCCGTGAGCGCCAGAAACGGAATCGTGACGAAGCCAAGCCAATTGATGTAGTCGGTGCTACACGGGACGCCCATGGCACACGCGGGCGGTGGCAGCCAGTCAGTCTTTTGCAGCAGGTAGTGATAGGTGGAAACGGCGGCTCCCAGGAGCGAAAAAGGTAGCGCATACGTGTGCAGCCGCGCATCGCGCCGCAGCAAGCCGATGGCGATAATGATGCTGAGTGGATACATCAGAATACGCTGGTACCAGCATAGCGAGCATGGAATCCAGCCAAGCACTTCGCTGAAGAACAGGCTGCCGCTGGTCGCAATCCAGGCGGCGAGGAGTGCAATGTAGCGGCTGACCCCGCCGATCTGCGCCATCCAGCCTGCGGGCGCGTCTTCCGTATCGGCCTGCACCGCATCAGCAGGCGCTGCCGTTGAGAGGAGTTGGTGTGACATGGTTTGGTTCTCGCAAGATAGGGTGAAGGCGCGTCACAGGATACGGCACAGGAGCACGCCTGCGTATATGGTAGATCTATGAAATCAGCGCGTGTCAATATAGGAAAGGAAACAGCTGGACGTGACAAAAGTTCTAGATGGCGTACCAAGCGAGGCGCGGGGGTGGCGTAGTCGGAATGACAACTGCGGAACGCAGCGCAGCAGGTGTTGGCACAAAGAGCAGTGGCGTTTCGAGCAGGAGCACATACACAATCGGTGTTGTCAGGAGAATCTGGCTTGGAAGATGGCAAGCAGCGCAGTGCGTTGATTCGGCAGGTCTGGGTGCTGTCGGCACGGTGTCAGGTGTGGTGGATGCCGAAGCTACGAGCACTGTGGTTTGCCTGGACGGAGCCAAGCTCGCGTGAGTCAGACTAGGACAGCAGCCGGAACCCTTGCTATCGAGTGGTATGCGCAACGTATTAAGCATGAGTAGCACGCTCAAGCCAATCAGAAGTGGCTGTGCTATGCGCCTGATTTGCATTGATACGAGTGCATGTGCTGTTCGCATGGTTTGTACTATACCATAACCCTGAAAATCATGGTATGAGTTTGTGATGAGCGGAACGAAGTCACGCTTCCGCGTCGAAGCGCGATCCGGCTCCTCCTCCCTGGCCCCTGAACCTTACACTCAGCTATAGATCGTTGTACACGAAGCGCACAGGCGTCGGATTACGGAGATCCGTGAGTGGTGCAAGATTCATTTATGTGCGAATCTCAGTCGTCCGCAGATGGCGCGAAATGGTGATAGTTTCGGCGAGGGACAGACCCACGACATCTTACGAGCCGAATGGTGCCGGTAGCGCATCAGCGCGCTCCAACCTATTATTCGAAAAGATAAAGCGCTGGCCCGGATTGCGCTGGCCGGTCGACCGTGTTCCTTGTGTCGGCTTCCAACTATCGAGCGCGACTGCAATGCAGATTTCATCTGCGACATTCCAATCCCCTAGAAGACTTGTGCTAGCCGCGACGGGTGAAGTTGTTCGCCCAAACCATAGAACTCACAAAAACTCATGATGAGCGGCTTCCATTTGTCAGCGTCAATATGGTACCGCTTCTCTGCATTGAGAATGTGCTCATCGACATGCACGCGAATAATGCGAACCTCAATAGCCACCGCACAATCATCAGGTTGCCCAAATGGATGAAACTGTTCTACGATAGCCTCTAGCTGAATTGGACATTCAGCAACTCGCGGTGGTTGCACAAGATCTGAAGCGATAGCAGTAAGCTTGGCAGTGGCAAACTTTTGCGGTTCGTATCGAAACCCCTTTTCTGCTTTGTAATCAGGTACCGGGTTCCGACCAGTAGTGAGCGCAAGGCGATCAACTGCTGCAACCATAGTAGCGGAAGGTAGATTCAGAACGCATTGTCGCTCACGCTGCAGATTCTCAACCGTTTGAGAGCGTGTTCCCATACCGAGCATACAGGACTGGTCTAACCACCAAACCGATGACATTGGCGCGAGATTGCTGGAACCATCGGTATTCCTTGTGCTAATGAGTACAACTGGAGTACCGAAGTACAAGATTTTGGGCGAGATAACCTGATGCATGGCATTACTCCTGACAACAAACTAGAGCGATAATATGGCGAACACATAGGAGAATATACACGAACTCTCTGACAATGTCTGGCCATTTTCGGACAGCTCTATTTGTACGTATATGTGTTACGGGTAAGCCCGGACGCGACCTGTGTATGAAGCACTGTTGGTGGCTCGGCACGCTCTCGTACTATGTGCTCACGTCGAACCAGAACAAATAGAAAAAATCTGAAAGATGCTTGGTCAGTGAGGGTGAATATATCCCCCTGAGTCAGAAGGAGTTCGGGGAAATTGTGGGCCAACTTGTGATTGTGAACCTGTTTGCGAAATTTGGCAATGATGCGGATGCGAATGAAGCAACCAAGAAGTTTGGTATCTGGACAGGGATGAATTGGTGTACGACACAAGAATTAGTTCGCCAACTTGATCAGGTGCTTAGAGCAGTTCTATCTTCGGGAAAACGTCGGGTGATTACGCAAAAGGTACTGCATGATGACAAGCGTGTCTTTAGATCATTGCGAGGCACTACAAAGCCAAAAACAGCGAACAGCCAGAGTATTGCTTTGGCTGTTCGCTG
>JACMIM010000215.1 GCA_014381165.1 Roseiflexaceae bacterium | reverse complement strand
CCGCACGGCGGGCACGATCCCGATTGCATCGGCCAAGGAAGATCCGGAAATGCTGGAGAAGGCGTATGAGCGCATCGATGCCTATCTCAAGGATGGTGAAGTCGTGTGCATCTTTCCGGAGGGCCGCATCACCGATAACGGCGACATTTATCCATTCAAGAAGGGCATCACGCGCATCATCGAACGCACCCCGGTGCCGGTGATTCCCATGGCGCTACGGGGCTTGTGGGGCAGCTTCTTCTCGCGCTGGGGCGGTGTAGCGATGCGCTATCCACGCGGCTTCTTTTCGAGAATTGCGCTGGAAATTGGTGCGCCGTGGCTGCCGGCGACCGTGACACCGGAAGGATTGCAGGCCAAGGTGGCTGAAATTCGAGGGGAATGGAAATGAGTACGCACACTATCGGCCGCGACGAGATCGATCAACTCGCCGAAGCAGGGCATCTCGATGCCGCGGCGCGTGATGCGGCGCTGCTGATGACGGGCGTCACACCGGATAGCCGCCAGTGGCAGCGCTTCCTGTCGCACTTGTTTCTGCTGCTGGGTGTTACCTTTCTGGCGGCGGCGGCCGGCTATTTCATTGCCTATAACTGGGATGTGATGGGGCGCTTCGCCAAAATCGGCTTGCTGGAAGCAGGACTCGTCGGTGCTGTGATCGTGGCCCTGCGCGCGGACTCGGAGACGCTCATCGCCCGCGCTGCGCTGTTGGCCGCGGTGTTGCTAACCGGTCCGCTGCTGGCCTTCGTCGGCCAAACCTATCAGACCGGCGCGGACACGTACGAGCTGTTTCGCGCCTGGGCGTTACTGACCTTGCCGTGGGTACTGGTGGCGCGCTGGCGGCCGACATGGTGCCTGTGGCTGCTGCTGGTCAATGTGTCGATTGCATTGTATTTCGGTGAGGCCTGGCGGCCACTCGTGAGTTCGTTTTTTTACCAGACCGCAGCGCTGACACATCTTGTGGTCAACGCCCTGTTCCTGGTTGCATTCGAAATCTGGGGCCGCGAACGCGTCACGGGCGGTGGACGCATTGTTGAGCGTTTCGCCATTGTGCTCGTTCTGGCTGCAGCAGGTTTCCTGTACATGCATTTCCTGTTCGAAGTGCGTGAGCGCAGTGGTTGGGAGCCCATCGTTGCGATAGCGACCTATGCCGCAGTCTGGTTCGTGTATCGCCGCCAGCGCATCGATGCAGCGGCGCTTGCGCTGTGGTGCTTCGGCGGAATCGTCGCGGCAGTGGCGACGGTCGGCAAGATATTGTCCGACGGCCGGGCAGAGACAGCGGCGTTCCTGTTTTGCGGTCTCACCGCCATCGGCCTGTCAGCTTGGGCAGCCGCCTGGCTGCGGAATGTAAATCGCGAGATCAACGCCAAAGCGGAGGCCGCATGACACTCGAATCGTTGTTCTTGGCACTTCACGGTGCCGGTCGTGTCGCGTCGCCCGAGACGCCGGCCATCGAATTGCAGAGTAACCATTCGCCCTGGTACACGAGAGTCCTGCTCGGCGGCATGGGCTGGCTGGGAGGGATGTTTGTGCTCGGCTTTATGGGCGCGCTGGTTTCGGGGCTGTTCAACAACGCGTTTGCCATGACCGTGCTGGCGGTGATCATGTTTGTATCCAGCTTCGCGATCTATCGCATCGCCAACAACAACGACTTCGGCACGCAATTCGCGCTGGCGGCTTCGATCTGCGGGCAGGCCCTGGCCGCTGCAGCTTTCGCAAAGTGGGCGGGCCGCGGCGTGGATAGTTCCAGCGTGGCCTGGTTCATCGCGCTGATGCAGGTCGCCCTGGTATGGGTTATGCCTAATTTCCTGCACCGTTTGATATCGACGATGTTTGCGGTGACAGCGTTGTTTTTCGCCACGCAAAAAGGCGGAGCCAGTATTGCGATCGATTTGATGCTCGGGCTGGGTTTCGTCGGGCTGATTCAATACGAATCACAGCTGGTCGCAAGCAAGCAGCGCGCGCTGTCTGAACCGGTGTTGAATGGTCTTGCGATCGGCCTGCTGGTGGTTGGTGTGGCGTATCTGGATTTTGTGGGCGGTACGACCTGGTTGCCATTCGCGACGATGTCGGCGATCGCTTTCGGTATCGCGCTGATGGTTTGGGTTGTTAGCGCGACAAAACACTTGCCACTCAATTCGCGCGGTGCCGCCCTGGGGGCAGCGCTGGCATTCGCGGCTGTGGCGTGGCGGGCGCCAGGGCTGATTGCCACCTCGCTGGTGCTGCTGGCGTCATTCGCTGCCAGTCGACGCACACTGACGGCGCTGGCGATGCTAGCGCTGATGGGCTACCTCTCGACGTACTACTACCCGATGTCACTGACGCTGCTGGTGAAAGCGGGCGTGCTGGCATTGACCGGCGCGGTACTGCTCGTTCTATGGTGGGTGCATCGACAATATTTTTCCTCGGAGGCCGCATCATGAGCCGCAATCTCTATCGTCTGCT
>JACMIM010000214.1 GCA_014381165.1 Roseiflexaceae bacterium | reverse complement strand
TACCGACTCGACCTCGACGATGTAGGTGTCGGGGTCGAGGTTGGTGAACAGATAGAAGCCGTTGGCGTCGGTCGCCGTCGTCGCGATGATGCCGCCGTCGGGGGCACCACTGTCGTCGCTATCGAGATACAGATTGACCGTCACATTGGCGATGCCGCCGCCGTAGCCATTATCCTGGCCGTCGTCGTTGGTGTCCTTCCAGATACGGTTGCCCAGCGCTACCTTGGTGTAGTAGATGCCCGCGTCCCAGCTGATGTCGGTTTCGCCGGGGGCAAGGCTCGTCGTGATAGTACGCCGCGTTGTCGGATCGGCATCGCTGTCGGTCAGATCGCTTGCTGCGGTATTGCCGCCGGTGTCTTGCGGGCTGAAGGCGTAATTAGCCGGCGGCGTGAAGACGACATAGTAGTCGCCTAGCAGCAGGTTGCTGAACAGGTAGGCGCCGGCGGCGTCGGTGGCTGTGGTTGCTAGCAGCGTATTGCCAGCATTGTAGAGCTGCACCATGACGCCCGGCACACCCAGTTCGCCAGCGTCTTGCACGCCATCCTCATTCACGTCGTACCAAACGAAGTTGCCCAGGCTGGCGCGCGTGTCGTTGTAGGCGCCAGCGTCGAGATCTGGGTTGTTCGTTCCAGCGGCCAGCGTGAAGTCGGCCGTCTCGCCGCCGATCGGGTCGGCGTCGCTGTCGGTCGCATCATCGCCGACCTGATCCTGGAGCGTGAAGACATAGCCGGTTGGCAAGGTGCTGAACACGATGTGATACGTGCCGGGCACGAGGTTGTTGAACTGATAGGCGCCGTTCGCGTCGGTGGTCGTCGTTGCGACAAAGGAATCATCGGCGCTGTCATACAGCGATACGGTGACACCTTGGATGCCGCCAGGTTCGCCGACATCTTGCAGGCCGTCGAGGTCGATGTCGTACCAGACGCGGTTGCCCACCGAGGCGGGCTGGAAGACGCCGAAGTCTATGGTTGTATTGACGTTCGCATCGAGCGATGGCGGTTGCGCAGGGCCGGCTTCACCAGTGGGTTCACCGTTGAGCGTTAGCGTGACGAGCACGCTGCGAATGCTGCCACCACTGCCCAGCGTGCCAACCACCGATCCGTTATCGTCGTCGTCTATGTCGCTATTGGGGTTGGGCGCTGCCTCGCTGGGGCCTGTCGCGCTGCCATTCGCGCCGGTGCTGCTGGTATAGCCTTCCAGTAGCCCGCCGACCGCGAAGTTGGCAGGATCGATCTCGACCAGGTAGTTGCCTGGAGCGAGCGCGGCAAAGATGTATTCCCCAGCAAACAGTGAGTTGAAGTCAGTGGTAAGAAGCAGCGTTGTTTCTGCTCCGCCTATCGTGCCATCGTCGTTGGCGTCGTAGTACAGATTGACCTTCACGCCAGTCGGCGCGTCGATCTCTGCTACGTCCCGCGTACCATTGTTGTTGGCATCGATCCAGATAATGTTGCCCAGCCCGACTGGCGCACTGAGGCCAAAGTCAACGGTCAGGTTGCTGTTGGTGTCGGGCGCCGGATTGGGCAGGGTATTGCCGCCAGTTTCAACGGCGCTGCTCGGCTCGTTGCCTGCGGTCAGCGTGACGAGCCCGCTCTGGATGTAGGGCAACGGCGCGAAGAGATCTATAGTTGTGCCGTTGTCACGACTGTCGGCGCTGTTCAGATCAGGGTCGGGGGCCGGCTCGTAGGGTCCGGAAATCGAGCCTGTTGTACCAGTGCTGCTGATGAAGCCGCGATATGGCCCGCCAATGGCGAAGTTGCTCGTGGCCAGCTCAACCAGGTAATTACCCTCTGCCAGCCCGCTGAAGAGGTAGTGGCCGCTGGCGTTGGTTGCGGTGCTCTGGGCTGCGGTGAATTCGCCGCCGTTGAGCGCGCCGCTGCCGTCGGCGTCGTAGTAGAGATTGACCGCAACCGATTGCAGGGGGGCTTCGCCGACATCAAAGCTGCCGTTGTTGTTAACATCGTTCCAAACCAGGTTGCCGAGGCTCAAAGTGTAGAAGCCGAAGTCGATCGTCGTGTTGCTGGTCGCGCCGGTGGCGTTGCTGACGGTCGGCTCGCTGCCCGGCGTAAGCGTAAAGGTGGCACTGCGGATGCCGGTTGTAGCGGGGGCGGCCGCGTCGATGCCGTTGTCGTTGTTGTTGGTCAGGTCGCCAGCATCGTTGCCGCTGCTGCTGTAATAGCCGTCGAGCAGGCTGCCGCCACCGAACTGCGCCGCCGGAATAGCGATGTAGTAGTCGCCCGCCACCAGGCCCGCGCCCGCGCTAGCCCCGGCGCTATCCGTCTGCTGGGTGAACAGGTACTGGCCGTTGGCAGCAGTGGTCGTCACGGCGATCAGCGTATTCACGCTGTCGTACAGCTCGACGCGCACGCCGCTGAAGGGCTGCTCGCCCGCGTCGATGACGCCATCGTTGTCGTCGTCGTGCCAGAGCTCGTTGCCAACAGACAGATGGTAGAAGCCGAAGTCGATCGTCAGGTTGGTGTTCGCGTTGGCATCACCGTCGCCGATCGGCTCGCCGCCAAATGTAAGCGCAACCAGTTCGCTAACTACGCCTTGCCCACCGACTAACGTGCCGTGATCCTTGTTGTTGTTTGCGTCGCCGGGGGAAGCTCCGCTGCTGTTGCTGTAGCCGGCCAGTGCGCCGCCGCTGAGGAAGTTGGCCGGCAAAATCTGAACGAAGTAGCTGCCGGCGTCCAGCCCCGTGAACAGATACTGGCCGCTCGCGTCGGTGGTCTGCGAGCTGCCGACAGCGGCATCGCCAGCGTCAAGGGTGCTATTGCCGTTGGTGTCGGCAAACAGGCGCAGCGTCACGCCTGGGATCGGCTGCTCGCCAGCGTCAAATTGGCCGTTGTTGTTGGTGTCGTACCAGACGAAGTTGCCCAGGCTGAGCTTCTCGAAGAAGCCGAAGTCGACGGTCATGTTGGCCTGATTGTCGGCGCTGCCCTGGCCCGAGGCGCTCAGGTCGGTTTCGCCGGTCGGCTCGCTGGTGCCGGGGCCAAGGGTGATCGGGCCGCTCAGAACACCATTGGCGGCCTGGTTGGCATTGTCGATGCCGTTGTCGTCGCTGTCGATATCGCCGTTGGGCGTGGCCACGGTTGTGGTGCTGCTGAAGCGGCCGTTGAGCGGGCCGCCGGTTTGGAAGTTGACGGGGTCGACCCGCACAAGGTAGGTGCCGGCGGCCAGGTTGTCGAAGCGGTAGCGCCCGTTGGCGTCGGTGATGCTTGTCGCCAGCGGGGTGGGCGAGTCCGGCGTGCCGTTGGCGTTGGTGTCGGCAAACAGGCTGATACCAACAGTGGGGATGCCACTTTCGCCGATGTCGAGCAGGCCGTTGTTGTTGATGTCGAACCAGACACGGTTGCCGACGCTATAGGGCGCGAAGCCGACATCGTAGGTGTGATTATTCGCGCCAGGGGCGCCAGTGGTCAGGTTGATCTCAGCCGCGCTGCCGAATTGCGCTGCGTCCGAGTCGCGGCTATCGCCATTTGTGCTGATGTCAGCGTTGGCGAGCGTTACGGGCCAGCCGTTGAGCACAGCCTGCGTGGTATCAATACTCACGCGATAGTTCGTGTTTGGCTGGATCAGCAGATTGTATTTCGCGCTGGTGGTATTTGCGCGCAAAGGGTCACTGCTGAAAACGTAGTTGCCATTCGCGTCGGTCAATGCGATTGCGCCAGCGACCGCAACGCCGGCCCCGTCTTTGAGCTGAACGGTCACTCCATCTAGTGCCGGCTCGCCGGGATCTTGCACGCCATTCGCATTATCGTCGCGCCAGATGCGGTTGCCAATCTCGATTGGGGCAGACTGGCACATCGCCTCGGTATCGCCAATGCCAGCGGCCTTGCCAAACGTACCCGTCGCGTCCTGGCCAAAGAGCTGGATCGACCGCGTGCGCCGCCCGGTACTGTGCCTGCTCATTACGATGCCACCGGCGCGGTACGCACCATTCATCGCTGGGTCGAACGCTGCATTAACAACTTCGCCTTTGCCGTACACCTGCGCCGCGCCAGCTAGGTAAACCTCAGCATGGCCAGTCCCTGCACTGTAGCGATCTTCATAGTAGTACTCGCCACCGCCAGGCCCCTGGCTCGTTCCCGCTCCGCCTGTGGTGCCGCCTCCTGGCAGGCCGACACCGACACTTGCATTATTTTCTATGGCCCACACACCAGCTGCGGGAGACAGGCGCAGCATATCACCGGCGCTCACGCCTTCCACGGGGCCAGCGGCGGCTCCTCCATTCCGGTTACCAAGCTGATGCCCGAGACGATCGGCGAAGTTTAACAGCATAAAGCCGTACTCATCGATCTCGATGTCGAGCAACCAGGGTTGCGGTTTGTAATATTGGGTGTAGCCAGAAAAATAGGAAATATCATCGATCGGGTTGCTGTTCGTGTCGGTCACCCACGGCTGCCAGTTGGCAGAGGCGCAGTTAGCCGGGCAGGCGCCCGAGGAGGAAGCGAACCCGCGCGTGTAATTGAGTGCCACTTCGGCAACCGCATTTGTTGTGAAGGTTGCCGTCGAGGTGTTAAAGCGATAGACATATGAGCGCAGGTCAGTGGTCAGCGGGCCAGTACACGTCAATCCCACATACAGCGCGCCATCATAGAACTTCAGCGCGCCCGGACGAGTATTTGCCACAGCACAGCCCTGTGTAGCGTTCACCCCCGTAGTTGGCGTTGGTGGAGTGATGCTTGTGGGTGCGGGCGGCACAGCAACTGTAGGTGAGCCAATGGCATACGCATAGACTTTGCCGTCGAACATATTCACTGCGTAAAGCGTTGCCTCATCATCGGATAGCTCCAGGTCGCCGATCGCCGTGTAGCCAACGCTGTTAAACGCGCCAAGATCATCAAAATAGACCGGCTGCCCTGCATTTGCAGCCGTATTCGTCGGCGTGTGCTGATTTGGCCCGGCGCTGAGTGTTGCATAGGCCGAGGCATTTGGCAGTGCTGCTGTGCGGTCGATGCGATAAATAGTGCCAGGATTGCCGGTTGGCCCATACCCGACGTGGCGCTTCATAAACGAAGCGAGAAACAAGTTGTTAGATGAACGCTGGTACGCCATGCCCCAGACAGCACCAATATCACTTGCCTTGGCATCAAGTGCATATGCGCCATTGATCGAGGCGCCACCTGGTTGTGGGTTCGAGTTGATCGAGCCAGCAGCAGCCGTTGTGCCAGAAGCATACGGGAAGTTGAGCACCGCAACGCCATTTTTGTTTGAGCCGTTGATTTGATCGCCGAACACGTAGCAGCTTGTAGCAAGGCTCGGGTTGTTCTCGCAATACTGTGCGGGGTTATTCAGCCCCATGCTTACGCCCGGCTTGGAGCCATCTGGAGTAAACTGTACGGCGCTGCCGTTGGCCGTACCAACGGCGCCTGGCTGGAGAAAGGCCGGCCAGCCACTGAACTCGATGCGATACGGCCCAACGCCTGTTGCGGTGAGCGAATAGTTGGCGCCTGTGTCGCTGCCCGTACAGCCAGCGGCCGCAGCCGCGGCAACCGCGCTTCCATTCGCATCAACCCCAGCCCCTGCGGCGGTACAGCGCACTGTTGTCGCGGCACCTCGTGCGACGTTGCTCGCATCGTAGGCTGTGACCGTAATAGCTGCGATCTGCGGTTCGATAGCATCGCGCGCGCCACTGGCGTTGTAATCCCGATAGACTGTGCCGGTGATTGTGCCAGCAGCAAGAGCTTGTGGCACACGCTGGCCTCCCGTCATCGCGAGCAGAACGATCAAACTCGTGATGCAGCCTATGGTCCAACGCAGAGAGCGATGAGGTTTCATAGCGTTCCTTGCTAAATAGTGCAAGCTGATAAGAAGGGCGAGTCAGATGTTCGGCAGCTTCGTCTGTCGATCAAGGCAGTTCGTGCATACGGGTAGCTGCGAGCCGCCCGACTGCTTGACCAGCTATCAGCCCCTGCTCTCCATCGAAGCGATAGTGAATACCGCCATATACGCGCGAGAGCGCAGCCTGTTCGGCCATTGCTTGCAGTTCGCCCTGTTTCTCGGGAAAGAGCGCTGCCAAGAACGCGGCTGCCGCGCCCGAAAACGCCGCGTGTCCAGAGGTGTAGGCCGGGAAATTCGGCAACGGCACGGCCGGTTTGATCAGCGGGTCGGCCTGCGAGGGGCGCAACAACCAGTAGGTGTATTTCGCATCCCAAGAGCTGATGCCTGCGTCCATCAGGGCCATATTCAGAACTACCAATGCACGCGCCACCTCTCGCTGGCTCAGACGGTGCTCTGCAAAAAGGTCGATAGCAATCTGATTCCAATGCCCTGGCGGAGTAGCGCTCCCGCGACCATCCTCCCAAAGTTTGGCTATACGGAGCTGCTCAGGCGTGCGCGTATCGGAGATATGGCGCACCTCGTCGAGCGCGGCCCGGAACGATGGAGAGCCAAAAGCTGGTGGTGGCGGCGCACGAAACTGATCGGGGCGATCCATCAGCCAGGGATGTAACGTACCCCAATGCGGCGAAAGTGGCGCCATCGGCGGCTGCAAACTGCTAAACCAGATGCCCTGACCGGTAGGAATCTGGCCATCCCACGCGGACGAGGCCGCCAGTATGTCGGCATTGCTACGTTCAAGCAGTTTTTGAGCGATCTGCTGGCCAAGCGCTACCCCGGCGTCGATATCACTGCGACAGTTGACACCCGCCCAGAGGCGGGACTCTTGATGTTCCGCGCGCTGCGCCTGAATATAAGGACTCTCGATGGGGAAAAGCTCGGTAAGAATCGCGGCTGATGCAGCGGCGACAGCTGCGTGATCGGATGGGTAACTGCCTGGCGCATTGCTCGACACCAACGGGCTTATTCCGCTCTGCGCTACACCCGGCATATGCCGGTCAAAATGGCGTTGGTTTGTGTCAGCGTGTTGTAAAGCGTTGTATTGCGCGAGGCTAAGCAACACGTACGCTCGTGAAGCCGTTAGCGGATCGGCCTGTGTTCTCGCCACAACCTGACGAGCGATCTCGTTCCAGCGCACAACGGCATTGCCGTCCCACGCCTGGACGGCAGTGCGCTGGGCTTGCGTAAGCGAGCGACGCAGCGCCTGTAGCTCGGCCATCTCCAGCTTGAGCTGTGGCGATTCGAGCGCGGGCGGCGCCGGAATGCGCAGGGTGTCGTCAGAAAGCAACAACAATTGCGGGGCCGGAGCGTGGGCAAGCACGGGCGCGGGCGCGAGCACGGGCGCCGAGGTGCTGGGCGGAAGCTCTGCCACGCTGCTGCACCCGGCTAGCAGCACGCCGAGCAACGCCAGTACGATTGCGGCCAGCAACGCGGTACGCTGATGTGACCTGTGAGCTCGCATAACACCTCCACTTACCGGATCAGGGCTAGAAAAGAAGGGCAAGCAGCGCGTGAGCAGCTTGTCTTTTTAATATGCTCAACCACTATACTGGGCAGCCATTACCAAAATTTAACCGACCACCAGTATCTTTGTGACGGAACGCGGGCAAACGCGGACAACACCTTCTCCGCTCCGTGCTACTATGTACAACACCCATGCTCACAAGCAGAGGATAATCAGACATGGCGACGAACGCTGCTTCGCCACAGATAAATCCAGAAGCATATCCCTGGGCTGAATCACCGGCACTGCCGATCTTCAGCAGGTATCTTGTTGGTATGCGCTGGGTGCTTATTCTGCTAATGAGCCTGCTGACGCTGTGGTTCAGCAGCAACCCTTTATTCGGCATACCAGTGCATACGGGCCGTATCAGCCCGTGGCTCGTTGTGGCTGCGATTATCGCCTGCAACGTGCCGCTCTCGGTTTGGATCTGGCGCCGTTGGCTGCCCGCCGGAGGCAGCCGTATGCACTGGCTTGTGGCCAGCGAGGCGCTACAGGCAATTGGCTGGACCGCGCTGGCTGGCGGCTCAAGCTTTTTCTTCCTCTTCTTTATGCTGGCCATTGTCGAGTCCTCGGTGGTGTATTCCTGGCGGGCGATGCTGCGCCTGGTCCTCCTGCTGGTTACGCTTCGCTTGCTGATGACGATACCCGACCTGGTGCAGCAACGAACAACCATCGCCACAAGCCTGGCGCAGCCAATGGTTGTCGGCATGCTGTTTGTGGGCGCGCTGCTGACGATTCTGAACGAACAAGTGCGGCGCGAGCAACACGCGCGGCGCGAGGATGCCATCGTTGCGGCCCGCAACGCAGCGCTCAACCAGATCGCGTCGCAGCTGAGCAACTCGGGCTTCGACGTTGAGCGGCTGCGCGCCATTTTGCTCGCTGGCGCGCACTCGTTTCTCCAGGCGGAGTTCACCCTGATATTGCGCTACGCGGAAGAGGCGGACGGCGCGGGCTGGCACGTGCTGGCCAGTACCACCGAGCGCCACCCTGTGGGCCAGCGTGTGAGCGGCTGGAACGATATACTAGCCGAGCAGGGGCTAACGCTGATGGGCGCGGGCTATCAGCTGCCGCTGCCGGCGTTTGTGCGCAACGATGGCATCGACCAGCTGATCGGCGCCTCGCTCACCGCGCCGGCCTACACTGTGCGCGGCGCGCTGATTATTGGCCGCCGCGCCCCGCAGGCGCTGAGCGAAAACGAGCAGCTATTCGTCGGCTCGTTGGTGCGCGAGGCTGGCATTGCGCTGCGCAACGCGCGGCTGTATGTGCTGGAGCAAGAGCAGGTAAAGGCCCTGCAGCGCTTTGAGGCGGCGCGCTCGACCTTCTTCTCGACGGTGGCGCACGAGCTGAAAACGCCGCTCACGGTATTGAAAACGCTTGCCTTATCGCAGCTCGACCTGCCAACTATTCCGCCAGCTGTGCTGGCCGAGATCAGCGAGGCCACCGAGCAGAACCTGCGGCGCATCGAAACGTTGATCAATGATCTGCTTGAGGTGACGCGGCTGGAGGCCGAGGCCATAACGCTGCGCCCACACGCGCTCGATCTGGCAATGCACGCCGAGCGCTTTGTGGCAGGCATGCGGCCACTGGTCGAGCGCAGGCAGCGCCACGTCCAGCTGGTGGTTGCCGGGGTCCTGCCACTAGTGTGGGCCGACGCCAAGCGGGTCGACCAGGTGCTGGTGAACCTGGTGAACAACGCGGTGAAGTTTGCGCCGCCCGCAAGCACGGTGGAAGTGACGATTGCGCCCACGAACCACGACCGCGACGTACAGGTTTGTGTGCTCGACCGCGGACCTGGCGTGCCAAACGACGAGCGCGCGCGCGTGTTCGAGAAGTTTTACACCAAAGCCGCCGATAAAGCGCTGACGGGCCTGGGATTGGGGCTGTTTATCTGCCGCGAACTGGTGCGCTTGCACGGCGGGCAGATCTGGCTGGAAGATCGACCGGGCGGCGGAAGCTGCTTTTGCTTTACGTTGCCGCAGCTGCGCGAGGATACAGCCGATGCCGAGAGCTAGCCATACCGTTCTGATTATCGACGACGACCCCGAGGTGACGCGCGCCGTGCGGCTGACGATCACGCTTCAAGAGCCGACCTGGCGCGTGATCGAAGCGCATCGCGGCGATCAGGGGCTGGACCAGATCGGCACAGGGGCTGCCGACCTGGTGCTGCTCGATCTTTCGATGCCCGATATGCACGGCTTTGATGTGCTTGAGCAGATTCGCCTGTTTAGCAACCTGCCGGTGATCATCCTGACGGTGCAGGACGATGAGCTTGATACCGTGCGTGGGCTCCAGCTAGGCGCCGACGATTACGTTGTGAAGCCATTTGGCCATCTGGAGCTCATGGCGCGCATTCGATCCGTGCTACGCCGCAGCGAGGGTACGCCAGGCCCGGCGCTGGCCCCATTCAGCACAGGCGCGCTGCACATCGACTTCGAGCGACGCGTGGTGACGGTGGGGGGTGAAGTGGTGAAGCTGACAAAGACCGAGTTCCGGCTGCTCGAAGTGCTGGCGCACAACGCGGGCCGCATTATTCCCGATTCGCTGCTACAGCAGCGCGTGTGGGGGCCGGACCTGGTGGAATTCGATCATCTCAAGGTGTTCGTATACCGGCTGCGG
>JACMIM010000213.1 GCA_014381165.1 Roseiflexaceae bacterium | reverse complement strand
TGATGGTGATCTTCTTTTTTCTGGTTGGCCTGGAAATCAAGCGCGAACTACTAGTTGGCGAGCTGTCCAACACACGCGCGGCACTGCTGCCGATCGCGGCAGCTGCTGGCGGGGCGACCGTGCCGGCGCTGCTGTATCTTGGGCTGAACTTCGGCGGCGTTGGCAGCGACGGCTGGGCTATCCCAATGGCCACCGATATTGCCTTTGCGCTTGGCGTGCTTTCGCTGCTCGGCAGCCGTGTGCCGTTTGGCCTCAAAGTGTTCCTGACCGCCGTTGCGATTGTCGATGACCTGATCGCCGTGCTCATGATTGCACTGTTCTACGCCGGTGAGCTTAACAGCTGGGCGCTGAGTATCGGCCTAGTTGTGCTTGCACTCCTGGCACTGGCGAATCTGGTCGGCTTGCGTAGTCCACTCATCTATGGCGCACTTGGCGTTGTGGTCTGGCTGGCCTTTCTCGAATCGGGAGTCCACGCGACCATCGCCGGTGTGCTGGTCGCGCTGACCGTGCCCGCTCGCTCGCGGCTCGACCCAGCTGCCTTTCTCGATCAGTCGCGCCGCCTGCTCGACGAGTTTGCCGAAAGCTCGCTTGAGCCAAACCGTATGCTGACCGAAGAGCGCCAGCAGGCGATTGTGATCGAACTGGAAGATTTGAGTGAGGGTGTGCAGGCCCCGCTGCAAAAGATGGAGCATACCTTACATCCCTGGGTGTTCTTCTTGATCATGCCGATCTTTGCGCTTGCCAATGCCGGCGTCGCAATTTCCTCGAACGCTTTTTCTGGCGGCGCGCTGCCGGTCGTGCTTGGCGTCGTGCTTGGCCTGGTCGTTGGGAAACCACTTGGCCTCCTGCTTGCTAGTTGGCTGGTCGTGCGGGCCGGTCTAGCGACGCTGCCAGCGGGTGTGAGCTGGGTGCAACTGGCAGGTGCTGGCTTGCTGGCCGGGATTGGCTTCACGATGTCGCTCTTCATCACCTCTTTAGCTTTCGGCGCGCTGCCCGAAGTTTTGGCCGCAGCAAAAATCGGCATCCTGCTTGCCTCGGTTGTGGCCGGCGCGCTTGGGTTGGCCTGTTTAAACCGTGCGGGGCGCGAGCAAACCCCGGTAAACGGCAGCCCCGCCCTTCAAGATGTTTCGTAGAATATCGAATGATCTGTACGTCACCACCAACCGCGTAGACGCGGGGCTCGTCCCCGCGTATCTGGACTACCGTAGCCACGCGGCCGCTTGCTTGGCGTAGTAGGTGATGATCATATCCGCACCAGCTCGTTTGATTGCGGTCAGGCTTTCGAGCACGGCGCGGCGCTCGTCGATCCAGCCGTTCGCGGCGGCAGCTTTGATCATGGCATACTCGCCGCTGACTTGGTAGGCCGCCAAGGGCAGAGTATAGCGTTCGCGCACCGCTCGAATGATATCGAGATATGCGCCTGCTGGCTTGACCATGAGCATATCTGCGCCCTGGGCCACGTCGAGCGCGACCTCGTGCAGCGCCTCGCGCCCATTAGCCGGATCCATTTGGTACGTTCGCCGGTCGCCAAACTGCGGCGTGCTTTCGGCGGCCTCACGGAACGGGCCGTAGAACGCCGAGGCGAACTTGGCAGCATACGCAAGAATTGGCGTGTCACTGTAGCCCGCCGCATCCAGCCCTGCGCGAATCGCGGCAACTTGACCGTCCATCATCGCGCTGGGCGCAATGATATCGGCCCCGGCTTTGGCATAAGCCAGCGACGCGCGGGCCAGCAACTCCAGCGTCGGGTCGTTCAGCACATCGCCCTGGCCAGGGCCGGCTAGCACGCCGCAGTGGCCGTGGTCGGTATACTCGCACAGGCACACATCGGCCACAATAACTGTGTCAGGGGCACGCCGTTTGATCGCCGCGATCGCCTGTGGCACTGGGCCGGCCTCGTCCCATGCGCCGCTACCCTGGGCATCTTTGTGGGCTGGGATGCCGAATAACAGCACCGCTGGAATGCCAAGCTCGCGCATGCTGTCGATTTCACGGTCGAGGCGATCGACCGATAGTTGGGCCTGGCCCGGCATCGAGCCGATGGGCTTTTCGATATCACGCCCTTCGACAATGAACAGCGGCGCGATCAGGTCGGCGGTGTCGAGCGTGGTTTCGCGCACCATCTGACGCAGCGTATCGGTGCGGCGCAATCGGCGCGGTCGTATGGTTAGTGTCATAGAGTTTCCTTTGTGGCCCTGTCTGCAAACACGCTGGCAAGCGCCGCAACAACGCCAGCCGAGGTATATTCTCTAGCCTGTGCCGCGATCGTCAGCCCTTCGTCGCGCGCGGTCTGCGCGGTGGCCGGACCGATGCAGACTAGCGCGGTGCCGTTCAGCAGCTGCCGCGCCTGATCGCGATGTCCGTCCGCAAGGCCGTCGAGCAAGTAGCGCACAGTTGACGAGCTGGTGAAGGTGACGGCCTCGACGCCGCCGGCGCGCAGCAGTGGTGTGAGCGTCTGTCCACCCGGCCCCGCGACCGTGCGGTAGGCGGTCACGCGCTCGACCAGTGCGCCCC
>JACMIM010000212.1 GCA_014381165.1 Roseiflexaceae bacterium | reverse complement strand
GCGTAGCCTGCCCGGTCGCGCCACCGACGCGCCGCCCAAACCCAGCGAGGTGTATGTGCTCGATGCCGAGGCAGGGGTGCTGTACTGCGGCGACGGCATGCGCGGCATGCGCCCACCGCGCGGCGCGGTGATGCGCGCCAGCTACAAGTACGGAGCGGGCGCAGCCGGCAATGTCGGCGTTGGCGCGATCAAGGGTGGACCGGCCCTGCCGAGCGGCCTGAGCACGACTAATCCGGTGCGTACCTGGGGCGGTGCCGACGCCGAGCGGACAGTTGATGGCGAGCGCCAGATCAGTCGCTACCTCCAACACCGTGATCGCCTGGTGACCGCCGCCGACTTTCATACCATTGCCTGGCGCACACCCAGCGTGGCGCTGGGCCGTGTCGAAGTGCTGCCGGCCTTTCATCCCGACCTTTCGCCGAATGAGCCAGGTGACGCGCCCGGCGTGGTGACACTCATGCTCATCCCACGCTACGACCCACTTCAGCCCGATGCACCCACACCAGATAGGCTATTCCTCGACGCAGTGTGCGCCTACCTTGACCCACGCCGCCTCGTGACGACCGAGCTGGTGCTGCGCAAGCCGACCTACAAGTCGATCTGGATCTCAGTCGGCCTGGATATTGTATCGGGCGCCAGTGCAGCCACAGTGCGCGAGGATGTCAAGCGTGCGCTGCTGACTATGCTTTCGCCGCTGCCCGAGCTGCCAGGGCCGGATGCGACCGGCGGCTGGCCACTACGCAAGGCGGTGCTCGATCGCGAGCTAATGGCAGTGGCCACGCGTGTACCGGGCGTGCTGCTGGTAAACGATCTGATGTTACTGGCCGAGGGCGATGTCGCTGCGGCCGAAACGATCCCTATGCGCGGCCTTGAGCTGCCGCGCGTGCTGGGTATCTCGGTGGCAGTGGGCGAGCCGCTGCCGCTTGAACAGCTGCGCGGTGGAGCATTGGGCGGGTCACAGCGACGCGGTAGACAAGTGCTGCCGGTGCCGGCGGTGATAGAGGAGTGCCGCTAATGGACGCGAACGGCACACGCTTCTGGATGCTGCTTGGCGAGCGCGATTGGGGCGATTGCACTAGCCTGGATGGGGTATTGCTGCGCGACACCTGGCCGGATGCCGACTCGGCCGACCTGGATTGGGATACCAAGCGCCAGGAGCTGACGCTGCGCGCCCAGGTGCCACGCTTCGCGCACGCGCCCCAGCCGACTGATTTGCATTTGGAGCGTCGGCGTGGTGCAGCGCGCGACCGCTATGGCAACTGGTACTGGATCGACGAGCGCGAGCGTGGGCTGCGGATTTGGTCAGCCGGCAGCGAGCGCGCCAGCCATTTTTGGGCACCGGATGACACCGCCTGCGCGCCCCAAATACCCGCGCCAGGGGCCTTTGTACCGCCAACGCCAACGGTGCCCTCGGTCGACCTACACCTGCGCGGGCTGGCAATCACCGATGACCATTATTTGTTGGTGGGCGTCGATGCTGAAGGCGATGATCCAGGTGGGCTGCTGGTGTTCGATCTGCATGCTGGCGGTGGGCCACGCCGCATCCGCTGGCCTGTGAGCATACCGCTGCGACCGTTTGATATCGCGGCATTACCGGGCGGCGGTGTGCTGCTGCTGGATCGCGCCGCGCGCCGCTACTGGGCGCTCGACCGCAACTTGAATGTCGTGCCGCTTGGCACCAGCAACTACGATCTTGCCTCTGAGCAGGTCGAAGCATTTCAGCCGCTGGCCGGGCCGCCGCGCCGCCGCGCTGCGCGACGCTTCCCCGCGAGTGGTAATCTGCGCACCGCCGCTGCCACGCTTAGCGCCGACCCGATCGCAATCGCGGCACTGCCCGATGGCACAGCGCTGGTGTTGATCGATGATCCTCATCAACCATTCTCGACGGTCGCACGCTTTCGCGACGGTGCCATGGTCGGGCAGCCGGCTTCACTCGAAGCCATCATACGCGAGGTCGAGAGCGGCACCGATTTTACCCTGCGGGCCTATGATATGGCGCTAGTTCCCGGCAGCGTCGGTGCTAATCCAACGCTGTACGTGGTTGCTGCTGATGGCAATCAAGCCTTCGCCTTCGACATCGGCGTGACCGAGGCCGGGCTGACGCTCACGCCGAAGCGCGAGTATCTGCCCTTGCGGCTGTTCAGCGCGCGTGGGATCGTCGCCGCCGGTGGGCGTGTGTACTACGATTTTGGCGAGCGCTGGCTGCCACTGGTGCCGCAGACGCGCCCGCGCTATGTAGAACGTGCGACGCTGCTGAGCTGGGTGTTCGACAGCCGCACGCCTGGCTGTGTCTGGCACCGGCTGATGCTGGATGCCTGCCTGCCGCCTGATACCAGCATCCTGATCTGGAGCTGTGCAAGTGACGATCCGGATCTGCTGACGCCCAACGATTCCGGCCAGGATTGGCAGCCCGAGCCAGGGCCACATCTACGCCGTTCGGGCAGCGAGATCCCGTATATCGATGGGCCGCAGAGCGAGCGCAACGGCACCTACGAGCTATTGTTCCAGCGCGCGCGTGGGCGCTATCTCCAGCTCAAGATCGAGCTGGTGGGCAGCACGCGCGCCGCCCCGCACCTGCGCGCCCTGCGGGCCTACTACCCACGCTTCTCGTATCTGGAGCGCTACCTGCCGGCCGTTTATCGTGAGGATCAGCTGTCGGCATCGTTTATGGATCGCTTCCTCGCGAACTTTGAGGGCATCTTCACCAGCATTGAAGATCGCATAGCGGCAGCAAATCTGCTGATCGACATCCGCAGCGCTCCACCGGCAACGCTCGAGTGGCTGGCTGGCTGGTTCGATGTGGCACTTGACCCTGCCTGGGATGACGAGCGTCGACGGCTGTTCATTGCCAACGCCATGACCTTTTTTCAATGGCGCGGCACTACACGCGGTATCCAGATGGCGCTGCAGCTGGCCTTCGACCGCTGCGTCGACCCGTCGATCTTCGCACCAGTATCGGATCGCAAGGTGCGTTATCGGATCATCGAGCAGTTTCGCACCCGCAGCGTGCCGCCCGTCGCCATCGGCGATGCGAGCGACCTCGGCGGGCCGCTGATCGCCACCGCCGGCGCTGCCTGGTCGCCGACGCTGGGCGCAGCCGACCTGGATAGGCGCTACCGTGCGGCGCTGGGTACGACCAACACAACCCTGCGCTTCCCACTGCGCGATCCTGGTGGCGCACAGTCGGCTGCGTGGCAGACGTTTGCGCGCGCAACGCTGGGCTTTGTACCGACAACCACCCTGCTAGAGGAAACTCTGTGGCACGCGTATCTACAGGTACAGTATGGCACAGTCGAGGAGCTGAGCGACAAACACGATACCACATACAGGAGCTTCGCCGATGTACTGGTGCCCGTGAATGCGACCACCGGCCCGGTTGCCGATGACTGGTTGAGCTTCACGCTTACGCTGGCTATCTCGCCCGCCACGATAACGTGGCTGCGCTGGCAGCAATTTCTGGCCCATCGCTACCGGCGCGTGAGTGCTCTGAACAAAACCTACGACACCAACTGGCCCGCGCTGAGCGCTGTTCCGCTCCCGCGCTACGCGCCGGGCAGCACGGCGGCCCTGACCGATTGGTACTTGTTCGAAAGCCGCGTGCTGCCTATGCACCGCGGGGCCCACCAGTTCCGCGTACTGCTGCCCAACCCGGTGTCCACTCTCACCGACCACGGCCAGTTGGGGGCCGTACAGCAGGAGCAATTACGCCTGGCGCGGCGCGTGGTCGAGCTTGAAAAGCCAGCCCATACCGAGTTCAGCGTGCGCTTCTACTGGGCTATGTTTCGCCTGGGCGAGGCCCGCCTAGGCGATGACACCCTGCTTGATCTCGGCGGACGATCCAGTTTCCTCAACCCGCCCGCAACGCTCGATCAGGTGTATCTTGGCGAAACAAGCCTGGTGGCCGGGCACCCGTTTGATATCCCCGATCGGCTGGTGGCTGGGCGCGACCAGCTGCCGGCACGTGGCCTGCTGCCCGAACCCGCGACGCCCGAAGCGACGCTCGCACCTCGAAGGAGCCATCTATGAGCGATTTCCAAACGGTCGTAACGGCTGAGGACGCCGCACCCGACCTGTCGAAGCACGTCAACTATGTGCAGGGCATGGTCCTGGGCGTCGACGATTTCACCCAAGAGTTTGCTTACCTCAACGGACGCACCCAATGGCTGGCCCGCGAGGCGATCGGCTATGGGGCGCTGAGCGGCCTACACGTAACTGTCGAGCCGACCGGCGATGGCCCGCGTGTGCGCGTCGCCGCTGGGGTGGCGCTGACACTGCGCGGCGAGCTGGTGTGCGTACACGAAGATCAGTGTGCGTTGATCAACCTCTGGCTGGCAGAAAACCACCCTAAGCTGCCGCCGGGGCTCGATCAAACGCTGTATGTGCAGCTATGCTACAAAACCTGCGCCACCGATAATTTACCGATCCCCGGCGAGCCCTGTCGCAGCGAAGACGAACTGATGGCAGCCTCGCGCATCGCCGACAACTTCAGGCTGGAGCTGACTACGACGCCGCCCGACCAGCGCGAGGAAGATATGGTACGCGCGTTCGCGGCCTGGCTGCGCAATGTGCGCCTCACCAACGACCTGAATGCGGCCACATCCGAGCAGGAGTTCGTTGAAGCAGTGCGCGAAGCCTGGGCCGACGGCAGTGAGCTTTCGGCCATGCCGCCCGAAACACTGTTCATCCCCACCGATAGCCAAAGTGACTACCTACGTCTGGCGCTACGCATCTGGGCCACTGAGCTGCGGCCGGCTGCGCGCGCGATAGATAGTGGCTGCGCTAACCCGCCGGACGAGGGCTGTATCGCGCTCGCAATGCTGGAGATGCGCGTGACCCTTGATCGACGCGAGGCGGTGGACCTGCCCGCTGTCCGTGACGAACGCGCGCCATTCCTGCTGCACCTGCGCATGCTCCAGGAATGGCTGATCGCCGGGCGTCGCGACGTGGTGCCCTCCGACACCGTGCTGGCCGAAACGGTCTACGGCCTTGCGCCCGATGCCGGTGTGGCCGAGGAGTACGCCCGTGCCGATCACACCCACGGCACGCCGCTTCTGCCCGAGCTACTGGGCGATGTGGCTAGCTTCCCTGCACCGCCTGACAGCATCCCGTCGATCCCTGACGAACCAGATCACCGCATCTGGACGACCGTGGTCGCCATTCAGGGCACACCAGTTGCGCCCGAGCCGCCCACCGAGGCGGGCCAGGTGCTGGTGTTCAATGGCAGCGCGTGGGAGCCTGGCTCGGTTTCGACCGGCATCGAAGCGGGCGATACGGTGGTGGTGGAGCGCGCCTACGGCCTGGGGGCGGCGGTCGGTGATTCGCTCCAGTACGCCCACGCGAACCACACCCACGGCACGCCGCCGCCGCCCGAGCTAGTGGGCGACGTGACATCGAACACCATAGAGTCGGACGGCTCGGTCTACCGTTTAGAGACGCGTGTGGCGCGTATCTACGGCGAGGACGTCGGCGTGCCGGGCGAGGTGACGCCGGTGCCTGGGCAGGTGCTCAAGCTGATGGATATGGGCGATGGTGTGCTGGAGTGGCGTGCCGCCGACGCTAGCGCTGGCGCGGGTGGCCCTGCGCCGAGCGACACAGTGGTGACAGAGCGCACCTATGGCCAAAACGAGTCGTTCGGCGAGTTGCTCAGCTACGCCCGCACCGACCACACCCACGGCACGCCGCCAGCCCCAACGTTTACTGGCGAAGTCGAGATCGTCGCCACTCAATCGACCGACACAAGTCAGCAGTATGGTACTCGTGTTGCGCAGATTATTGGCATCCCCGTCGTGCCCAACGACCGCGAGCCGGCAGAGGGCGATATTCTCACCCTGGTCGATCCTGGTGATGGTAACCTCCAGTGGCAACTTGGCAGCCGTGGTGGCAAAACCAGCGGCTCGTTTGTGGTGGCCGCCGGGCAATTTGGTGTCGATGGTACGCCGGTATCTTCCTTTGGGCAGCTAGAAGCCATTCGCGTCGGCGAGCTGGTTTACGTGCTAGTTTTCCCAGCATACACGAGTGAGCAGGATTACGTCGTTACAGGTTCGCCTTGGGCGAGACTGAGCACGCCCAACCCACACGTCTTCGAGTATATCGGTAAGCTAAGCCAGGTGTTTCGCGACGTTGGCGATGACCGAGAACTACAAGAGGGCTTGATCAGACTCCTGCGAAGTGGTAGCGATGGCTTGGTGGTTCGCGCCCAACAAATGGAATTCGACCTGAATCAAGACGGCGCAATATCTAGAATGAAGTTCAGCGAGGTTACCCAGGGCTTCATGGTCGAGATTAGCTTGTATCCGCGACAAAGGTAAGCCATGACAAATACAACCAAGCTCACTGAGGCGATCCGCGACAGCGGCATTCGCTCGGTCAACTTCTTCAATGGTCGGCTGCTGACGGGCGAGGATCTCCGCAGCGAGCAGCAGGCTGGCCGCAATGCGCGCACGCTGCTGGGCCGCGCAATCGGCCCTGGTGTGGCCGAAGGGCTATTCGCCGAATCAAAAGGCACCGCCGAGCAATTGCTGATCCATATCACGGCTGGGGTGGCGATCAACCGCCTCGGTCAAGCGCTGACGCTGGCAAGCGAAAAGGATATTGCACTCGTTGAACCGCCCGACAACAGCGTGACTGGCACCGCTGGCTTTAGGGTCTGCGGCGATGCCAGCACTGGGTTCTATGTGGCCGGCAGCGAGTTTTATGTGCTGACAATTGCGCCAGCCGAATACAGCGAGGGCCGTGCGCTGGTAAGCGGGCTGGCTAGCGCCACAGCGGCGTGCAACACCAAGCTCATTGTTGAGACGGCACAGTTTCGCTTGCTGCCCCTAGAACTTAACCTCACGAGTGATGCGGCGCACTCGCAAAACCTGGCTGCCTATTCCATGTTCGGCGCTACGTCGCTAGCGAAAAGTTTCGGCGATCCGTTCAATATGTTGCTGAAGCCGCCGCCTGTGCCGCAGGGGATCACCGACTGCGATGTGCCGCTGGCGCTTATTCAGATTGTGGACGGCAAGCTCACGTTTGTCGATGCCTGGGCGGTGCGGCGCGCGTGTGCTGCACCAGGGAGCGCTGGCCGTTGGGAAGCGTTGTTCGACGCTGGTGCCGAGCGGCGCGTCGATGCCATGCTCTACCAGTTTCAGGCGCAGCTCGAAGCTATTCCGACCAGTGAACAGGCCAGCATGAAGGCGACCGACCGCTTTCATTTTCTGCCACCTGTCGGGCTGGTGCCCCTCGCATTCAGCCAGTTTTTCGATGGCCTAAAAGTAACCGGCCCGCTGCCAATCGCGCCAGCCAGTGTCGGGCCGCTGGTGCAGGCTGCCCTGCACGCGCTGCCAATGAACCTCGACAACGACGAGGCGATCTGGCGCTTTGAGGTTCGCGGTGGGGCGAATGGTGCCCGCACCTACGACATATTCGTCAGCGGCTATGCGATCGACCTGCTCCCACGTTACAACCAGTCGCGCCTGAACGCGGCCCTTTTTGCCGTCGCAAACGACGCGCAGCCGATTGTTTAGTTCCGTAAGGAGAATGAAGCATGGCACTCCCTCAGACCGTCAGCCCCGGCCAGCTGATCACCGCCGATCTGATCAATGAGATACTGGCGGCGCTGCGCGGCTACCAGAACCTCAGCACGAACTTCAGCACGCTGTCGCAGGCCGTTACTAGCATTGATACGCGAGTAAAAAACATTGAAGCTCTGGTCAAAGAAATTAGCGGCAAGAACAACGAAAATAGGGGCGTGATTGATAGTCTGCGCATCGACCGCGACGATCTACGGATCAAGATTGATGCTCTGAACGGCCAGGTGATTCCAGGCCTACGCGGGAATTTCAACCGGATCGAGGCGGCCCTCGCCGAGCGCATCGAGCCGTTCGAGCGACGGATGAACGAGGTCGAGCTGCGCGTTGTGCGCGACACCGACCCGATTGATCGTGTCTCTGGCATAAGTAGTGAATATGTCAACCTGCTGCGGGGTCGCGGCATCGAGAGTGTAGCTGACCTCAGGGCAAACGTTGCCGAGATTCCCAATATTATTGGGAATAGTATAGATGCGCTGCGGATTGGCACCATAATCGAGCGCATTAGATGACGACCACCATCCGCAACATGCGTGCTATCGGCGCTGCCGACGATCCGCTGCTGCTCAGGCTGCGGTTGGAGCAGGCGCTGAGCGCGGCCGACCTGCATGTGCCCGGCATGCCGCCCGCCGCGATCCTGTGCGTGCGCCGGCTGCCCGACCCGCTCCCAGGCCGGCTGGATTTGAATGCGCTCATGCCGCAGCGGGCGTGGGAGCAGGCCATGCGCGCGGCGCTCGAGCGAATGGCGCAGTGCGCTGCCCGACCGGCACTGGGCCCGCCGCCGCCCAATACGCCGGCAGTGTGGTTCGAAGATCGCGCCGAGCTGCTGGCCTGCCTGGCGCGCGATTGGTGTACCGGCACGCTGGCTGCGCGCTGGTGGTGGCGCACACTGCTGCACGATCGTGGCGCACACGCGGGTGACTTGAATGATCGTTTGTATGCGGCCTGGCGCGCGACACGTGCGGCCATTCCAGCTGCGCTCGCGCTGCTCCACGACCGTGGCGCTGGCGCACACTTCCTGGCCTTGCTCCCGCTGGCCGAGGTTCGGGCGCTTAGCCGCCATGTGGCCACAACATTTGGTTTGCCGGTGCTGGAAAGAACACACGACGTGATACCGGCTCACCAGCGGCGAGAAGTGCCACCGACTACGGCAGCCGCCCTGGCCATGCTGGATCATGCTGCGGATGTGCGTGTACTCGATCCCGAGCGGCGTGCGCTCTACGCGGCGGGCGTGCTACTAGCCCGCGCGCCAATGCTGGCTCGCGCAGCCTGGCCGGTGGCAATCGAGCGCTGGGCCAATACCGAAAGCCCTGGTCGCACCGTTGGCCACCCGCCGCTGCCTGAAGCGCCGGACACTCTGCCGCTACCACATGCCGCAAAGCCGCCGCGCCCGTATTCTGCCGAACCAGTACCCGAGCAGATGCAGGGTGTGGCGTCTGATGCAGCGACCGATCCCGTGGCGCATGCTGCCCCCGCGCTCGCAACCCAACTGGATAGCGATACAACACCTGCCGCGCTACCTGAAATCGCTTCCCCTGCGCCGCCCGTCGCTGCCGTCGCGCCCAATGCTGCGGTTACGCGGCTGCTTGCGCCACGCGATGCAGATCAGCGGTTAGCCGAGCCTTTGCAGACGCGGTTCGGCGGCATGCTGTTGCTGATCAATCTGGCGCTACACCTCGATCTGTATAGCGATTTCACGCGCCCGCTGCACGCCGGGATCGGCCTTTCGCCATGGGCGCTGCTGGCGCTGCTGGGGCCGCACCTGCTGCCCGCCGCCGCTCCCGACGACCCGCTCTGGGCACTGCTGGCCGATTTGGCTGGTGCCGCACCAGAGGTAGGCTTCATTCCGCCGCGCATTTGGCGCGTGCCACGCGCCTGGCTTGAGCCGTTTGGTGTGCCTGCGTGTTACCAGATCGCCCACCGCAGCGGCTGGCTTCAGCTGGCGCATCCGACTGGATTCGCAGTGTTGGAACAACGCCGACCATTGAGCCGCCGTCGTAGTGAGTCGATCGGTCCACCGGTTCGCCGGTTCGCCGGTTCGCGACGTGGAATAAACCGTATCGTTCACCAGTTACAGGCGGCGCGCGCGCTGCCGTTTGCCGCTCCGCCCGATACGCTAGCCGGCTGGATCGAGCGGCTGGCCTGCTATGCGCAGGCGCGCCTGGCACTGGCGCTAGGCGGCGCAGACGAAGTGGCCCGCACGCTGGCGCTACCAGCACGCATCTACGCTAGCGATGTGCGACTCGATGTCATGTTTTCGTTGAATGAGCTGCCGATTGCCGTGCGGCTGGCTGGCCTCGACCGCAATCCTGGCTGGGTGCCAGCGGCCGGGCGCGACATCCGCTTTCATTTCGAGTGATGCAAATGAGCAATGAACTACGTGCGATTGCGCCCGGTGCCGAGGGCCACTTCCAGCTCTGGTTCTACGCGGCCGTGCTACGCCTGATCGTGCAGCTGGATACATCCGCCGCGCACTTCCCATTCCTGGAAGGCTATGCCGCTGGGCTGCAACGCTATGGAGTGTCCCCCGATGCGCCCGCTGCGGGGCGCGCCTGGGAGACACAAATTGCCGATTGGGAGCAGCGCAATGCGAGTAGCAGTAAGCGCTTGCCGCTATTGGCGCTACGCCAGCATGCCAGCCTTAGCAGTGTGGCGCTGACGCTGCTGATGTGCGCGGGCCTGCCCGAGGAAGACGCGCGCTTCGGCGATGTCTTCGCGGCGCTCAACGGCGACCCGACCCACCGCCGCCCAACTGTCGGGCTGCTCAGCGCCTGGTGGGACGACGGCACGGGCGAGGTGCGCGCGGCCCTGCGCACGCTGCTAGCCACCGGGCTGCTGCATGTGCCGAATGCCGAAGCCCCGCGCTCAGAGTGGATTCTGCACCCACCGGCGCTGCTGTGGGAGTGCTTACAAGGCGAGCCGCCCGCCCGCCCGGCACCGTGGGCCAGCTTCTGCCCACCCGAGCAGCTGCCGGACATCGCCAATATTATCCTCGATGCGCAGCTGGCGCGCGAACTGGCGAGCGTGCCCGAGCTGCTGGCGAGCGGCGCGCTGCCGGCACTGATCGTGCGCGGGCCGCAGCACAACGGTCGGCGCACTGTTGTCGGCGCGCTAGCGCGCGCTGCTGGGTACGGCCTGTTGCTGCTGGAGGGCCTGGGCAGCAGCACCGATC
>JACMIM010000024.1 GCA_014381165.1 Roseiflexaceae bacterium | reverse complement strand
GGTAATGCTGATATGCACCGTCGCCAGCGCGCCCTCGACCGTCGAGAGCCGCAGGCCGCGCCGAACGGCGGCAGGCGAAAGCGCGCCCTCGGTGGGCGGATCAACCTGAACGGCGGAGCCGCGCCGCAAAACGCGCGGGCGAGCGGGGAACTGCATGCGAACGCCTCGAATCACCTAGTGTTGCGAAGGCCATCATTGGTACAACGGCGCTGCAATGCGCTGTGTACAGTCTACTTGAAAACGCCCACGAGAGAAGCGACTTTTGAATGATATCCCTCTGAGATGTTGCTGCGAATGTGCTGTTTTCCAATGCTACAATACACTAGTATTCCAACTGAACGAGAGGTTGCCATGTTTAATCGCCTTCGCCAGCTTGGTGAGCAGTTTTTAGGACTCACGCCACCGCCGCGCGCAGTGGTGGCAAATCTGGAAAACACGATCGCGCCGGTGTCACCTCGCGTACTTGTGATTATTCACAACCCGCCGGTCGAGCGCTACAACGGGCGGCGGCTGCACGAAATCTACCGCTGGCCCGACCCACAGCAGTTGGTTCCGCAGTACATCGCCGATCTGCGCACGGCCAGCTTCGGCTACCTCAACTACCAGGTCGTGGCAACCGAGTTCGCCGACTGGCACCCGCCCAAAGTCGATGGCTTTCAGTACACCAACGAAAGCTTTATGGAGGCTTGGCAGGCCAAAAAGCACCACGAACCAAACGCAATCGACTACCACGCGCAGCTGCGCAACCACCGCCTGATCGAGCGGGTCAACGCCAATGAATTCGACGAGGTCTGGTTCTTTGCCCACCCGTTCAATGGCGATTATGAATCGACCATGGTTGGGCCAGGCGCGTTCTGGTGCAACTCGCCGCCGGTCGCCGACACCGGCGATTGCAACCGTAAGTTCGTGATGATGGCCTTCAACTACGAGCGCGGTGTGGACTGCATGCTGGAGAACTACGGCCACCGCACTGAGTCGATTATGACACGGGTGTACGAGCGGCTGGGTCGCGGCGAAGATATGTGGCAGCGCTTTATTCGCTACGAACTCACCGCGCCAGGGCGGGCCGAGGTTGGCAATGTTCACTTCGCGCCGAACTCGCTGCGCGACTACGACTGGGGCAATAAAACGCCGGTGCGCAGCTTCGCCGACGACTGGAAGACCTACCCCAACCTGCCTGGCAACGCCCGCACCATGGACTGCGGCGAGTGGGGCAATGGCGACATGCGCGGGCATCACATGTGGTGGTTTCAGCACATCCCGCATATCGAGGGCGAAACCGACGGCGTGCTGAACAACTGGTGGGCCTATGTGGTCGACCCGAATCTGGTGCCGTAACGAGAAGCCATCAATATTTGTTACGCTGGTTGGCGCAATACGCCAACCAGCGTAACAAACATACATCTGAATTCTTTAGCGTAGCGCGGCGGTTTCCACCAGCAACTGGTCACACAGGCGCGTCCAGGCGGCGATCACATGGTCGTCGAAACCGTCTTGGTCGCTGTCGGCCACGCGCCCGTGCGCGTCTAACCACGCGACCGTGCGGCGCACCCCCTCGACCCATGGCACGCTGTAGCGAAAACCAAGTTCGGCCTTTGCAGCCGAGTTATCAAAAATGGTATTGCCGGAAAAATTATTGTAGGTCGTCCAGGCCCGCTCGCGCGAGATTCGTACCAGCAAATCGCTGGGGATATGCACAAGCGTTGGCGCTGGCGCATCGAGCGCCTGGGCTACGAGTTCGTGGTAGCGATTCCAGGTCAGCCATTCCTCGCCGGTGGTGTGGTAGGCCTTGCCAAAGGTACGCTCATTCAGGCACGCGCCGACAAACGCCCGCGCTACGTCGTCGATATGGCAGGGCACCCATAGCGAGCTGCCGTCGCCATGCACAATAATCGGCTTTCCCTTGCGGATGCGGTCGAGGTAGGTTGTACTCCAGCCCAGCGAGTGGATGATCACGCCGCCCTCGCCATAGGTATGAGCCGGGCGAATGATCGTCACTGGCAGCTCGCCGCGCTGGTGCGCCGCCAAGAATATATCCTCGCACTGCGCTTTCTTCGTACCATACTCATCGTCGATCGGCTCGCGGCGGGCGTCCTCGGTATAGGGATAGCGGTCGGCGGGCTTGGTGTAGACATTCACGGTCGAGCAGAAAATCAGCTGGCCGACCCGCCCGGCGAAGGCTCGCAGATCGCGCTGGGCCTGCTCAGGTGTGAAGCAGATCATGTCGATCACCACATCAAAGCGCCCAGCAGCCTGCATCTGCTGCTCGAACTCGTCCGCGTCGCGCTCGCCCCGTATGACCACCACGCCCTCTGGCACGCGCGAGGGCGTCTTGCCGCGGTTGAACAGCGTAACCTGATCGCCGCGCGCCAGCAACTGGCTGGTGATCGCCGTGCTGATCAGCCCAGTTCCGCCGAGAATGAGAACATCCATGGTACTTCCTTTCAGCATTGGATGGGAATCACGTAGAAGAAATAGGACTTACGCAGTTGGCGGTTCCTGCCTGCGGCAGCATGGAAGATGTATCTTTTTTGTTGCGGTTTTTGGTGCTTTGCGCCAAAAACCGCAACAATTATTCGTTAGTTCATTGCCCGTCGCAGGCGAAATAAAAGCTCTTGGGCTGCATAACCCTAAGGAAAAGAGTCTATCGCAATCATACCGCAGGCCGATCAAGCAATGCGGCGCTCGAGCCAGGCGCACAGCGGCTCAAGAAACGGTGTGATGCCTTTATAGGCTAGCATTTCTGGTGGCATGCTGCGCAGCGTGCCAAGGATGCGCCGCGCGCGCTCGTGATCCTGGCACTCCTCGGCCAGCGCCGACAGGTAGGTGTGAATGGTGAATAGCACCGCGCCGCTTGCTGGCAGTCGTACCAGCCCCTGCCGCTCGACACGTAGAAAGCACTGCTCACCGGCGTTGCGTGCGCTGACATGCTGTTTCGTGCTATCGTTCGCTTCGGCAAAGCGGCTGGTCAGGTTCAGCCAGTCGTTCGCGACGATCGACCAGTTCAGCCGCCAAACGGGCCGCTCCGGCTTGAGCCGCTCGAGCAGCAGCGACGAAGGCCGACCAAGCTGCGGGCCAAAGCTCGGCACTGGCGCATGAATCGCCAGAAACGGCTGACCGATTTTTTCGTCCAGGCACCACA
This sequence comes from Roseiflexaceae bacterium, assembly GCA_014381165.1. Taxonomy (GTDB): domain Bacteria; phylum Chloroflexota; class Chloroflexia; order Chloroflexales; family Roseiflexaceae; genus JACMIM01. The sequence goes on along the minus strand of JACMIM010000024.1, from coordinate 451 downwards.
TGTTGGCAAAGCACAGCTGCCCAGCGATCAGCGGGAATCCAGCCTCCGCAGCATCCGACAGCAGCAGCAGATCCTCCTGCACCTGACGCCCGGCCCAGTCCAGCGGGGCTGGCAGGCTCTGGTCATCGCCATACACGAACGCGGTCGTTTCACCAGCCAGCCGGTTGTGCCAGCGCCAGCGTGCGCCCTCGGTCTGAAGCGCGAACTGCTGCGGGTGGTGGCGCACAAGATCACGGAGTACCAGGCCAAGTGCCTCCCACTGCGCAGGCAAGCTCAACGGCAGCGTTTGGCTGTAGTAGTGTGCGTCCTGCGCAAGCAGCGCCAGCTTCTGTGTAAGCTCGGCGCGATACTGCGCTGGCTCCAGCTCGATCAGCGGGCGCGCGCCAAGCGGCTGAACGCCCATGGCCATGGCGTAGCGATCGCTAGTGAATGGGAAGTAATCTAGCACATT
>JACMIM010000211.1 GCA_014381165.1 Roseiflexaceae bacterium | reverse complement strand
GTCAGCCGCGATCTGCTGCGGGCCATGACCGCTGAATTGGAGGCGAGCGCAGATCATCGCCGTGGCGAAAACGTTAAACCCTTTCGGCTTGCTGCGCTTTCGGCGTTCCCTGCGGGGAAATCGGGCGCACGGCTGGCGGCAAAGATCGAGCCACAGGCTGGCTGCCCAATGTGCGCGGCCCGCCCGCAGATCGAGCAGCCGCTGATCGCCGGCCTGCTGCAAAACCTCGACGACCCAGCATTCGTTGCCGCCTTCGAGGTCTCGGAGGGGCTATGCCGCAACCATGTGGCCAGTGCGCTGCGCGCGGCCGATTCAGCAGCGGCCCAGCAACTGGCCACGCTCCAGGCCCAGCGCTGGCGCGCGGTCGAAGCTGTACTGGACGAGTTCATCCGCAAGCACGATTATCGCTTCAACGAGGACATGAGCGACGACGAGCGCACGATCTGGCTGCGTGCGCTGCGCCTGAGCAGCGGCTGGCTGGGCGAGGTGCGATCCCAGTAGCACGGCGCTGAAGCGCCGAACGAAATCAACGCTGGCGATGAGCTGCCAGGGCTAGAGCGCCCGGTGGCGGCGTGCGTGAACGCGCTTCAGCGCGTTTGGCATATCAGACGCCGGATGCATCCGGTGGCCTTGGTGGCGGCGCACAACGTTACACCATACCTGATGCTCGTTCGAGCGAGGCGCTATGTTATAATGTGTGCTACACCAAGCATTTTTTCCACGCGCCCGTGTGCAGCGCGTGGTCGTTTTATGTAAAGGAATTGCCAGCGATGTCTGCCCCTGCTCAGGTGGTTCAGCTCACCTGCCCGAATTGCGGCTCGCCGCTACGCGCCCAGATCGTAACCTTTCTCGATGTCGGCCAGCAGCCGCAGCTGAAGAATTACCTGCTGTCCGGCCAGATGAACATGGCCGTCTGCCAGGCCTGCGGTAATGCCGCCGCGATCGCCGCGCCGCTGATCTACCACGATCCCGCCAAGCAGCTGTTTCTTAGCTACTTCCCGCAACAGTTGAATGCCAAGCCTGAAGAACAGGAGCGCTTTGTCGGCGAGGCTACCGCGCTGCTGATGCGTACACTGCCGCCCGAACAGCCCAAGGGCTACATCCTTGCGCCCAAGCGCTTTCTCACCCTGAACACGCTGATCGAAACCGTGCTGGAGGCCGACGGCGTCACCAAAGAGATGATCGAGAGCCAGCGCCGCCAACTCGACCTGATCAGCACGCTGGCCGAGGCCTATGAGCAGAACCCCGAGCAACTGCCGGCGCTTGTGGCTGAACATCGCGCCGTTATCGATGCTGCATTCTTCACCATGCTCGATGCGTTTGTGGCCCAGGCCAGCCAAAGCACCCAGGATGGTTCAGCCGAGATGCTGCGTGGCCTGCGCGATCAAGTGGCTGGCCTGACTGGCTACGAGGGCGAGGCGCTCGACGACGCGGGCGAACCAGAACTCGAGCTGATCGAGGCGCTTGACCGCCTGTCTGACGCTGGCGACGACGAGCTGGAGCTGCTGGTGGCCGAATTGCGCCCGCTGATCGATTACAGCTTTTTCAAGGCGCTGACTGAGCGAATCGAAACTGCCGTTGAAGCTGAGGCCACTCGGCTGACCAGCCGCCGCAGCCAGATTCTCGAAATCGCCGAACGCCAAGACCGCGAGGCCCAGGAGATGTTCGACGCGGGCGCGCTCCTGCTGGAACAGGCGCTCCAGGCCGAGGATCCCGCCGCTGTGCTGCGCGAACAACGCGGCGCGATCAACGAAGCCTTTCTGCTGGTGTTGGAGGCGAATCGCGGCGCTGCCGAGCGCGCTGGCCAACAGCCGATCGCCGAGCGCCTGGCCGAAATCCAGCGGCTGGCCGTGCAGGTGGTCGAGGAGTCGCTCTCGCCAGAGGAGCGCTTTATCAACCAACTGTTGAGCTTTGAAACGCCTCAGGAGGCCACCGCACTGCTGCGCCGGAGCGCCACCCAGATCACGGTGCCCCTGGTCAAGCGCCTGAATGAGCTGGCCGACGAAATGCTGAATAGCGGTCGCGCCCCGGTTGGCGAGCGCCTGCGTCAACTGGCCCGCGAGGCCGGCGCGATGCTGTTCTAACGTCTTTCGTGGCGGGCGGCAAATCCGCCCGCTACGGAAAGAAACGCTATGCACGTCCTGCGTCTGCTCCTGCTGCACCTGCTGGCCCTGCTGGCGCGGCCGTTTGTGCGCCAGCCAGCTCGCCAGGTGCGCCGTATTCTCTACATCAAACCCGATCACCTGGGCGACCTGCTGTTGGCCACTCCGGTGCTGGCGGCATTGCGCGAAAGCCACCCCGAAGCGCAGATCACCGCGCTGGTCGGCCCGTGGGCGCGCATGGTTCTGGAGCGCAACCCAAGTGTAGATGTGCTGCTGGTGTGCCCATTTCCCGGATTCGAGCGTGCAGACAGAACAAAGCACAAAGCACAAAGCACAACAGTCACGATGTTATATTCTTTGTGCTTTGTGCTTTGTTCTCGCGTAAAGCCCTACCTAGTGCTCCTGAAATACGCCGCGCTGCTGCGGCCCGCCGGGTATGATCTGGCGATTATTGGGCGCGACGACCACTGGTGGGGCGCGGCGCTGGCGCTGCTGGCGGGGGTGCCCGAGCGGGTGGGCTTCGCGGTAGCCGAGTGCCGCCCGTTGCTTTCCCGCGCACTGCCCTGGAATCCAGCTGACCATGTGACACGGCAGGGGCTGGCGCTGGTCGGCGCGTCCAACCAACGACCAACAAACAAGCAACAACAAACGAGTTTTACGCCAGCGCCAAGCGACCTGGCCTGGGCCGCCGGCTGGCTGGCGGCGCAGCTTAGGCCCGGCGAGCGGCTGGTGATTATTCATCCTGGCACAGGTGGGCCGGCCAAGCACTGGCTAGACGATCGCTGGAGTGAGGTGGCCACGGCGCTAGCTGGTGAGCCGGGGCTGCGTGTTGCACTGACTGGTGGGCCTGGCGAAGAAGGGCGGGTCGCAGCGATCGTGGCGGGCATGCGCGGCCCAGCGATCGACCTGGCGGGGCAGACCAGCGTTGGCCAATTGGCGGCACTTATGGGCAGCGCCGCGTTAGTGCTAGGCGTCGACAGCGGGCCACTGCATTTGGCGGCGGCGACGGGTGTGCGAACCATTCACCTGTACGGCCCCGGCGACGAAGCGCGCTTTGGGCCGTGGGGCGATGCGGCCAGGAACAGTGTGCTGCACAGCGAACTGTGGTGCCGCCCGTGTGGCGTGTTCAGCGCCTGCCCGCGCGGGCTGGCAGTGCCGGAATGTATGGAGCGCATTGCAGCGCACCAAGTGCGCGATGCAGCGTTCGCCGCGTTGCACTAGCCCCGCCACGCGGCCACCACGGCCACCGGATGCATCCGGCATCTGCTACGCCAAAGCGCGCTGATGGACTTCAACGAGTAACCTGGGTATGTCGCACCATCCCACGCCGGGCGGCTGAAGCCGCTGGCTGGGGTGACGAAGCCCGCCTGCGCGGGCTACCCGATGCATAAGGTGAAGTTCGTCAGCGCGTTGGACGACACGAACGCGCTTCAGCGCGTTTCAGGCTACCAGCAGTGGGTTTCAACCCGCCTGCTGCGAGATCATTTGCGGGGTGCGCATCTAGGATTTCTCGATCTCCTGGCGGGCCTGATTCTTGAGCTGTTCCAGCCGCCCGTTGACGATCTCCTGCCACTCGCTAGCCTCGGCGTCGTTGAGCGCGCCGCCGCCGTAGCGCAGCTCCATGGCCATGTCCCAGCCCCTGCGCTCGGCGAACTTCGCCAGTTCGGCCTGGCGCTCCGGCGTCCAGCCCAAAATAAAGCGCTTGAATGCGCGCGCGAGAATCTGCGAGCCATCCGGGTTGAGCGCAGGCAGCGCCAGCCAGTTGTGCGCGTCGTGGGACGTATCAGGGCGCTTGAGCGCGGTGATAAAAATCAGCGCGCAGGTACGGCAGTAGCGATACTCACCCGCGCCGTTAGGATCGGCGGGGTTGGCGGCGATTGCGCCAATCAGCATTCGGTCGGTGACAGGCATACGTGGAGTTCCTACGGCAGCGGCTGCAATTTCTGTAGAATAGCATAATCCAGCTCATGCTACAATAGCAAGGATGACACAAGGTGCGGCGTAATGTTTTGCGCACGCACCGAGCGCAGGCGGGTTGAAACCTGCTGCTGCAATGCAAAACGCGCTGAAGCGCGTTGGACGAGGTTGAACGCGCTTCAGCGCGTTTGGGGTATCAGACGCCGGATGCATCCGGCGTGGTGGCGCCGCAAAACACTACGCCGCACCCATGCCGTGCGGCAATGGAGACGACGCTTGAGTACCTTCAACCAGCGCGGCGTGTACCACTACAATGAGCTGCTGCACGAGGGCCATCGGTTTCTCGAAAAGCGCTTTCCCTCGGCGCTCTGGCACGGCGACCCACTGCGGCCCGAGATCGCCCTTACCTTTGACGATGGGCCAAGCCTGCGCGATCTCGACGCGATTCTGCGCACGCTGGATGCCCACGGCGCGGTGGCGACTTTCTTTTTCATTGGCGCGAAAGTCGCTGCTGCTGCGGCGCTCGTGCGCGCTGTGGCGGCAGCGGGCCACCAGATCGGCATGCACGGCTACCGCCACCGGCCTTTTACCAGCCTGAAGCCGACACTGCTGCGGCTGGAACTGCGGCTGGCCCAAACGCTGATCTCGCGCATCTGCGGCTGGGAGCGCGAACGGGTGCGCGACATCCGCCCGCCTTTTGGTGTGTTTACGCCCACCACATTGGCGCTGCTGGAGCGCTGGCACTACCGCGCCGTGATGTGGAGCCTCGTGCCATTCCACTGGCGCTTCGCCGCCGAGCTGTCGTTCGAGCAGGTGCGCCGCCGGGTCACGGCTGGATCACTGATCGTGCTGCACGAGGACATGAGCGACGGCCCCACAATTGTCGAATTGCTCGACCACACCCTGCCAATTGTACGCCAGGCCGGCCTGCGCACTGTGACGGTCGAGGACATGTGGCGAGCGCGCGATGCAACGTCGCAACATAGCGAACTGAGCTAGCTGGAGCATACTGTGACCGAGATCGAAGGGCCGCACACCGCACGGGCTACGCACCGTTGGCATCTGGAAGAGGGCGCGCCCGCGCCGCTCGGGGCAAGCTGGGACGAATACGCGCAGTCATACAACTTTGCGCTGTATTCGCGCCACGCCACCGGCGTCACGCTGCTGCTGTGGAGCGCTGACAACCTGGTGACGCCCTGCTACAAGCTGGTGTTCGATCACTTCCGCAATAAATCGGGCTATGTCTGGCACTGCCGCGTGACGCTCGATCAGGCCGCTGGAGCGTTGTACTACGCCTATCGCGTCGATGGCCCACACGAGCCGCGCCTCGGCCACCGCTTCAATCAGCAGAAGCTGCTGCTCGACCCGTATGCCCCTGCGGTGTTCTTTCCACCCAATTACAGCCGTATCGCCGCCGCGCGCCCCGGCCCCAACGATGGCATGGCTCCGCTGGGCGTGCTGCCGCCG
>JACMIM010000210.1 GCA_014381165.1 Roseiflexaceae bacterium | reverse complement strand
TCCTGGCGGGCTTTGCGCTGCTGGCCTGGCTGACCCTGCGCCTGGCACCGCGCCTGCTGACCCGCCCAGCCAGTGCGCTGGCCGCCCAGCCCGGACGCAGCGGGCTGTATGGGCTACTCACCGCGCTCCTGTTCATCTTTCTGCCGCTGGCCTCAGCCATCCTGATGTTCGTCATGGTGCTGTTCTGGGGTTGGTTTCCGGGGGTTGTGCTGGGGCTAGCGCTGTTCGGCGTCCTGGCGATGCTGTGGTTCCTCAGCCCGCTGATCACCGGCCTGTGGATCGGGCGGCAGCTGGCCACCGCATTTGGCCGCGAGGCGAACGATCTGGCAGCGCTGCTGGGTGGCGTGCTGCTCCTGGCCGTGCTGGGGCAAATCCCAGTGGTGGGCTGGCTGGTCTCGCTGGTGAGCTTTGTGCTGGCGCTCGGCGCGCTGATCCTGGCACGCCGCGCACCGCGAACCCCCGAGGCCCAGGCGCTGGGAACGCCGACCCTCGCGCCGACGGCCGCGACCTGAGCCGTCTGACGGCCGACGACGGGAGCGCGTGAGTTCATTCCAACCGTCGGCCGTCGAGAGGAGCATGGATGTTTCGATTATCACAACGTATTGACCAGGCTCGCCGTGCATTCAAGACGAACGACGTTGCGGCGTCGGCACAGCTCCACGACCCGCAGCGTATCGCTGCTGCAGCGCAGCTGCCCAGCCGCGCACAAGCACCAAGTGTCGGGCAGTACATTGGCAGCGTGGTGTATGGCGGGCTTGACGGGATCATTACCACCTTTGCCGTGGTGAGTGGCGTCGCCGGCGCGCAACTCGGCGCATCGGTCATCCTCATTCTTGGCATTGCCAATTTATTAGCCGACGGCTTTTCAATGGGAACCGGCGACTATCTTTCGACCAAGAGCGAACGTGAGTATTATGATCGTGAATTGCAGCGGCAAGCGTGGGAGATCGCGCAGTTTCCCGATGGGCAGAAAGCGGAACTCCACGCGCTGTATACGCAACACGGCTACACGGCCGCCGAAGCCACCCAACTCGTCGCTGTACAAACTCACGATAACCAGCGCTGGGCGAGCGCGATGATGGTCGAAGAGTTGAATATGCTTCGCGACACAACAAATCCGTTGGCCAACGCGCTGGCGACCTTTCTTGCCTTCGTGATTGCTGGGGTGTTACCGCTTGCCGTGTACCTGCTTGGCCTGTTCCTGCCGATAGACGCGACAACAGCGTTTGGTGTTTCGATTGCGTCGTCGGCCATTGCCTTGTTTGGGCTCGGCGCGGCGAAAGTTTTTGTGACGGGATTGAACCCCTTTCGCAGTGGCTTCGAGATGTTGCTGGTTGGCGGGTTTGCGGCAGTTGTTGCCTATCTCGTGGGGCATTGTTGAAAAATATTGGTGGCTGATACAACTCTACCAGAAAGTCGCTCCCATGAATCAGCTGCTCCCGATCTTTTGGAATCTGCCCACACCACACGTTTTCGCACAGCTGAACAGCGCACCGCAGGGGCTGTCCACCAAGCGATTCGCAGCGACCGTTCGTTCGATCTCGCGGCGTACCAGAAGCTGGACGAAGTGCCATACGATTTTCTGCGCAAGCGGCTCAGTATTTTGGTGACACACGCGACGCACCGCCTGATGATCACCAAAGGCGCATTACACAATGTGCTGGAGATCTGCGACCAGGCTATCGGGGAAAACGGCGAAGTGGTGCCGCTCGAAATGGTGCAACCGCACATACAAGCCAAGTTCGAGGAACTCAGCGGGGCTGGTTTTCGCACGCTTGGTCTGGCGTATCGCGACATGGGCGTTGAGGTCGCAATCAGCAAAGCATCAGAAGTGGCGATGATTTTTCTCGGCTTTGTCGTGCTCGCCGACCCGCCCAAAGTGGGCATTGGCGCGACCATCCAGCAGTTGGCGCAGTTGGGCGTTGTGCTGAAGGTAATTACGGGCGACAACCGGGCGGTTGCCGCCCACCTCGGCGCGCAAGTCGGACTCGCAGGGTCGACCATCCTGACGGGTGCAGACATCCGTGCGATGAGTGGTGCGGCGCTCACCCACCGGGTGAGCGAGGTCAACCTGTTTGCCGAGATCGAGCCGAATCAAAAAGAGCAGATTATTCTAGCGCTGCAAAAGGCCGGGCATGTGGTGGGCTACATGGGCGACGGCATCAACGATGCATCGGCACTCCACGCCGCCGACGTGGGCATCTCGGTGGCAAGCGCCGTAGACGTGGCGCGTGAGGCTGCCGATATTGTGCTGCTCGAACACGATTTGGGCGTGTTGATCGAAGGTGTCAAGCAAGGCCGCATCACGTTCGCCAATACACTTAAATATGTGTTTATGGCCACCAGCGCGAACTTTGGCAACATGTTTAGCATGGCGGGCGTCTCGCTGTTTCTGTCGTTCCTGCCCCTGCTGCCCAAGCAGATTCTGCTAGCGAATTTGTTGACCGATGTTCCCGCAACGGCAATCGCCACCGACAATGTCGACCAAGCGGCGATCGCACAACCCCGGCGCTGGGATCTCGGCTTTATTCGCAATTTCATGCTGACCTTTGGCCTGGTAAGTTCGGTCTTTGACTACCTGACGTTCGGGGTACTGGTGCTGATCCTCCACGCCAGCCCCGAACAGTTTCGGGCAGGCTGGTTTGTGGAATCCGTCATCTCGGCGTCGCTGGTGGTGCTGGTGATCCGAACCAATGGCCCGTTTTACAAAAGTAAACCCGGCAAAACCCTGCTGCTGGCCACACTCGCCGTCGGTGCGCTGACCCTGGCGCTGCCGTACACCCCACTTGCCGCTGTGCTCGGCTTCAGCCCGCTCCCACCGTTGTTTCTGATCATGTTGGGCGGTATTCTCACGCTGTATATGTTGACCGCCGAAGTTGCCAAACACTTTTTCTACCAACGCATGCAGATCGCGGCGCGCAGGTGAGTGCAACGTGTGCAGCACGAAGCCTGCGTTGCCATACGTATGACCTATTTCCCCACATGTGAGAGGACACCAT
>JACMIM010000209.1 GCA_014381165.1 Roseiflexaceae bacterium | reverse complement strand
TTGCTGGGAAGGCTGGGCGCGCTGATCAGCGATCACGTCGGCGAACTCGGCCAGCGCGGACACACGCGCCTCAACACAATACACGGCGCTGATCGCTTTGTCGGCCAGCACAAGCCGTGCCAGGGGCGTACCACCGTTATACAGCAGCACTCGGCTAGCGCCTGTGGTCGGTCGGGTCTCGTCGAGCAACTCGACGAGGCCCGCTTGGTCAATCGGTGCGGGCATGGCTACTTCCCTGTTCTCCTGCCGGCAGGCGCACCGTGAACACACTGCCCTGGCCTTCGACGCTGGCCACATGCAGGCTGCCGCCGTGCAGTTCGACAATTTCCTTGACCACATACAAGCCCAGGCCCATGCCACTAACCCTGCGGCTATCGACATTGCTGGCCCGGTAGAAGCGTTGAAAGAGCTGCGGCAGGTCGTCCGCTGGAATGCCAATGCCCTGGTCGGTCACAGTCATCTCAACATCCTGCGCGCGCCGCACAACTTCGATCGTAATGTTTGTACCCTCAGGACTATACTTGGCAGCATTCTGTAACAGATTCTGCACGACCTGCTCAAGCCGCAGTTCATCACCCAGTATTGCCATGTTCAGCGTATGCTCGACGAGATTGATAGTGTGGTGTGGTGCTGCAATTTGCGCAGCGGCGGCGACATTCTGGATAAGCCTACTGATGTTGAATACACTGCGCTCGATGCTCAACTGCCCATTCTGTAGCCGCGAGAAATCTAACAGCGAAACGACCATATGGTGGAGGCGCTCGATCTGTTCCAGAATGACCGAAGCTGCGTGCCGGTCGCGCTCCTGAAAGGCCGGGTCGTGTTCAGTCCGCCGCTGAAGTATCTCGGCATAGCCAAGCAGTGATGTAAGTGGAGTCTTCAGCTCGTGCGAAGCGATCGAAATGAACTGCTCGCGGGTTGTGATCGCCGCCTGCGCCTCACGGTATAGCTGTGCATTGTCGATCGCTAGACCCACGCGGTAGCCCAGCTCCTCGGCAAGCGCCACATCCTCGGCAATAAAGTGTCGATCAGGCGTATGGCTGAGGAACGTCAGTGCGCCCAGCATACGCCTGCGGGCCGAAATCGCCACAACGATCGCCGAAGAAAGGCCAAGTTGAGCCAGCTGCCGCTGCGCTTCCGGATCGTCGCTCAGTCTAGCCATCACTTCTGGCGTTACCACTGGCGCAAAAACCGACTGACCAGAACGGAGCACCTGCTCCACGTATCTTTGATCGTCGCTTTTTGGGTGATGTTCGTGCCACCAATCGAGCAGCGGCTGTTTCGCAAGATCGTGATATACCACGGCAGCCCGCTTGAGTGTGCCGTCGTCTTGAATAAGCGATATGACGCAGATGTCCGCCAGCTGCGGCACGGCCAATTGGGCGATAGCGGGCAGCGCAAGCTCGTAATCGAGCGTTTGTACCAGCTCACGGCTTGCGTCGGCGAGGAGCCGCTCGCGGACAATTGCACTGCGTTGGTTATCGATATCGGTGCTGGTGCCGACCCAACTGTCCGGTTTGCCGCTTGAATCGGTGATAGGCTCGATGCGCGTGAGAAACCAACAATACGGCCCATCGGCGCTGCGCATGCGGTGCTCGTACACAAATGGAATACCGCGTGCTCGTGCATTCTGCCAGGTTCCCAAAAAGCTGGCGCGATCCGCAGCATGCGTCGCAGCCAGCAAGTCTTGCTGCGAGGCAGTTGCGGTCACACCAAGATACGCACGCATCCGCTGATTCATGTAGGAGAGCACGCCATCTGCTTGCAGCACAAACACATGGTGCGGCACAGTTTCAGCCAGCGTGCGGTAGCGCTCCTCGCTTTGATACAGTGCCTGCCGCGCCGAAAACTGCGCTCCAACATCGCGGAATACCATGACCATCCCATCAAGCATGCCATCACTGGCATAAATCGGCGCGTTGTTGATCTCAATCAGCACCTCGCGCCCATCTTTTGACTGGAGAATATGGTGGGCGACCAGACCGGCTGAATTGGGACTAGGCTCACGCTCCGCTGCACCGACAACACGGCAAACATCGTCCAGCCGCTGCCCGTTAGCCTCCTCAGCGTGCCAGCCGGTCAGCGCCTCGGCAACTGGGTTCAAAAAGGTGACACACCCAGCCTTGTCGGCGGCGATCACGCCTTCGCCAATGCTGGTTATCGTCGCCTCGAACCGACTACGCTCAACCCGTAGACGCTGTTCCGCAACATCTCGTTTAACACCATCAGCTTGGGTCATCCACAGCACCGTGCTCAAAAGCAGCACCGCCGCAAGCGATGCAACCGCGAATGTCACACTTGTTGTTTGTTCGTATGCCTGAATACTAGCCGCACGCTGGGCAAGAAAGCTGGTTTGCTCGCTTCTGATCAGGTGCATGGTCTCTTGGAAGCGGTCGATCAGGGCTTGCCCGCGCACTGAATCAAGCTGGGCCAGCGCCGCTGGAGCGCCTTGATTCTGCCACAACTGAATCGCGGCGCTCGCCAGATTCAGGCGCTCGGCCACCAACGCAGCCAGAACGGCAGTTTGCTGCTGTAGTACCGGGTTCGCGCTCTCTGGGGCGAAAAGCTGCGCCGCCGCCGCGTCCAACTCGCTGAACGACTCTCGATACGGGCCAAGTTTCGCTTCATCATCCGAGGCCAAGGCGCTGAATAGCCGCGCATCCAGATCTGCGAGCGCTGCTGATACACGCTCGATCTGGAGCAACGCACGGTAGGTTGATTCGAATTCTTGTTGAGCACGCACACCGTCACGCAAACTCTGCGCGGCAACCAGTGCGTTCCCGACCAGCAGCATAAACAATATGGCCACGAGCAGTCTTGGTTTGCGAATTCTGCTCAAGCGTGTCCTCACATTGCGAGAAGCTATGTCGTTGTAGGTAAAAACTCACATGCGCGACCGAACTGCGTCGAGAAAATCTGCAACTAGATCGATCGGCCAACGCGCCAGCCGCTGCGTTGGCCCGTGGGAATCCGACCCCCCTGTCACCAGCAACCGAAGACGCCGGGCCTGCACGGCGTAGAAAGCCTGTTGCTCAGGCGTATGTGTCTCATAATACACCTCAAGCCCATCAATACCAGCCTCAACCAGCGCGGCAATGTCTCGCTCGTCGGCAGGCACAGCATACACGCCATTCGAGCGGCCTGGGTGGGCGAGCACCACCAGGCCGCCCTGCCGATGCGCAAGCCGCACGATTTCGTCGGCCTGTACCGGCTGGTAGGCATTCGGCATGGTGAGAATAACACGCATTCCGGCGCTTTCATCCGTTTCGTTGGCAACTCGCCCGGCCAACTGGTTGCCCCGGGCCAGCGCCGCGCCAACATCGGCCACGTTCGCTGGCCGACCCAATGCGTCTAGCTGGGGCAACGCAAAGCCCTGGGCAGCAAGCTGTAAACGTAGTGCGGCGGCATCACGTAGGTTGCGCTGATACACCGAGGCGCACAATTCCAGCAACTCGCTATTCTCTGGCGCGACCCCGTAGACCAGGATGTGCCAGAGCTTGCCAGCAAACCCACTGTCGATCTCGACACCCGGAATAACCTCAATGTCGGCAAGCTGACCAGCATGCATCAGCGCTCGCACACTCGCCACCGTGTTATGATCGGTCGCGGCAAGCACTGCGATGCCAGCTTGAACAGCCGCCTGAACCAGCGCCGTTGGCTCCCAAAAGGCGTGATGTGGTGTAGCCTGCGTGTGAATCTGTAGATCGACCATCGCTGATCGTGTCATGATCGTATGGTTGTTGCTGTGTGAGGAATGACAGCGCGGATGTGCATCCGCCCAGCGCGGGCACGCCAAATAGTACCACGAGTCGCACAATAATCAAGTACTACACGCAAAGGGGACTATGGGCGCGTTGCAGAGGATATTAAAAAACGGTATACTCAGGCCATTGTAAGGGGTACCCAATGATCCAACCAATGACTACCATCCCATACACGTCGCAACCACACGAGCGGCTTGAAATAGCAACGGTACTGCTGCAGGTCGAGCGGTCGCTGCTTGCCCTACAAAGTGTTGCAAGCCAAATCGACGACGCAGCAATGCCGCGGCACGCGATTCCAATGCTATTCGAGCGGGTTGATTTCAACGCCCGCCGCGCCGAGGATGGCATGCGCCTATTGCGCGATCTCAACATTGCGCGAGACGCGCCAGCGACCGAGCTTTCACAATCGCTGACTGTCGTGGTTCTTGTTGCGGACATGGTTGTAAGCGGTCATCTCTCGCCCGCCTCACTCGCCGACGACGAGCTATTTCTGCCAAACCTCGCCCGTGCGCAAACGTGTTTGCGCCAGCTCAAGGCCAGCCTGGACGCGGAATAGCGCGCCGGCTAGCTCTTCTTGCCCTCGCCATTGAAACGGTTCATCGCCGCCGTAAACCCCTCACGAATGATAAGCTCGATCGCGTCGGCAGCTGCGCCGAGCAGTTGTGGCATCTCCTCCTCCTGTTCGCGGGAAAAGCGGCTGAGCACATAGTTGGCCGTCTGCCAGCCCGGCGGCGTGCGGTCGATACCAATGCGCAGGCGCGGGAACTGCTGCGAGCCAAGCAACTGCACGATCGACTTCATACCATTGTGTGTGCCAGCGCTACCCCGTTCGCGCAGCCGTAGCGCTGCCCACGGCAGGTCGAGATCGTCGTAAACCACCAGCAGCTGTGTGGCCGGGTCGATCTTGTACCACTGCGTGAGCGACGTGACCGCTTGACCGCTCAGGTTCATGAACGTGAATGGCTTGGCCAGTGCCACACGCTGCCCTGCGATCGAACCCTCGGCGATGCGCGCCTTGCCACGTTTGTCGTCAAAACGCAGCCCATAGCGATCGCCCAGCGTGTCGATCGCGCGAAAGCCAATGTTATGGCGCGTTCGCGTGTATTCTTCGCCTGGGTTGCCCAGGCCAACAATCAACCACACACATGACTCCGTTATTCTCGGCACAGCTGAAACCCAAACACACGGCCGCAGAGGACGCAGAGCTACATAAGCGCAGACAAACCTCTGCGGTTTTTGCGCCTTCGGCGGTGCATGAGCGGACGTACCGAGTCTAGCTTACCGCGCCGCCTTCAGCAGCTCCAACAGCCGGGAAACCTCTGTCCCATCACGCGGCTCCGCCCCGCACAGGCATTCGCGCGCGTAGGTTTCCGCAACCAGCGTATTCAGGCTTGCAACCGATGCTTTGATTGCCGCCAACTGCTGAACGACATCTTTGCACTCACGGTCCTTGTCGACCATGCCATGAACACCGCGCACCTGCCCCTCGATCAGCCGCAGCCGACGTAACACCTCGGCCTTGACATTCGGGCTAATCGGCATCACCGTAGACGACAATTCCATCATATCCTCTCCTGATCTGTAACCTGACGCAACGTACACACAAAACCGAGAACCAAGAGCCGGTACGCGCCGGCTCCTCGCTCTCGGTTGGCACATTGTCAGGCACCGTTAGCTCTTCAGTGCGCTGTCAAACGCTTCCTTCAGGTTCTTCTTGGGCAGCGCACCCTGGATGCGTTGGATTTCCTTGCCGCCCTTGAAGACAATCATGGTTGGAATGGCCATAACGCCAAGCTTGCCAGCCCACTGCGCATCGTCGTCGATATTGACCTTGGCGATGGTC
>JACMIM010000208.1 GCA_014381165.1 Roseiflexaceae bacterium | reverse complement strand
TTGGTCGGCCGGATTGGCTGCTGCGCAGTAGGGCAAACGTATGTCGTGCCCATTTTCTATGCCTACGACGGCACATACGTCTACGGCCATTCCAACGAAGGAATGATGATTGGTATGCTGCGGGCCAACCCTGAGGTCTGCTTCGAGGTTGATCATGTCGAAAGCCTGGTCGATTGGCAGAGCGTGATCGCCTGGGGCCGGTTCGAGGAGCTGGCAGGTGAGCAGGCCGATCTGGCGGAGCAGTTGCTCGTTCAGCGGGTGAAACCGCTCCTCGCCCTGCCGGCAATAGACTGCCCCAGCACGTCGAGACACGTTCAGAGCCGCTATCGCTCTGACTGACGCTCACGTCATCCACGGTACAATCCGTCAGTCACTGGAGTAGCAGCTCCCTACGCCACAACAACCCGTTGGATCGTTGCTTCGACGTCGCGCTCCACAAGATACATCGAACGTCCGACTTGCAGGTGATACACCTATCGCTGCTGTCGCCGCTGGCGTGGGGATTCGGGGGCTGAGCTTTTACTGGCTTGGGCGCTTCGATGAATCACTCGCCAGCGGACAGCAGGCCGTCCAGATTGCCCGGAAGATGAATGATACGCAATTTACTGCCTATACGCTTCCACACATTGGACTGGCACTAGCGGCAAAGGGGAGCTACGCTGAGGCCGAGCAGGTGTTTGATGAGGCGCAGCGGTTTGGCCGTGAATACGAAATCTGGCCAATGCTGGCGCGGACGATGGTCATGTGGGCTGGATACCATTTGGATATCTTTGATTTTGCCGGACACGAAGCCATCGCGGAAGAAGCGCGCGAGCTGGCTCGCTCGGTGAATTTTCTGCCGCCCCTTGTCAGCGCCAGTCTTGATTTGTTGTTCAACTATATCCAGCGAGAGGAAGTCGGGCGGGCCGAACAGATTGTGCACGAGGTGGCTGAGACCGTCGAGAAAGCCGCTGGCAATCATGGCTGGCTGTGGCGGCTAAAGCTGGCGGAGGCGCAAGCCGAACTGGCGCTGGCCCGCGGCGACGGAGCGGAGGCCCTACGACTGGTGGAGAATGCGCTTGCCCACAGCCAGCCGCGAGGACGCGTGAAGTATCAGGCCTTCAGCCTGGAAACACGGGCGAGAGCATTGGCCGTACGAGGCCGCAAGCACGAGGCAATTGCCGAGGCCCGGAACGCGGTTAACCTGATTCGCCCGATTGAATCCCCGGCGCTGTTTCTGCGCGCCGCCGCCGCGTTACTCAATCTTGATGGCGATGATATGTTGTTGGCAGAAGCGTGTACCGCAGCGGAACGCATCGCCGCCGCGCTCCCAAATGAGGAGATGCGCCGGCGCTTCCAGACGACGGAACTGGTACGCCTGCTGGATCATCTGCGACCGCCTCGATAAGCCGACCTTCGTAGCGTCGTAGGATGAGGGTTGAGTCCTGACAGTAAATGAGACTATCGCTTACAGATTGATGACTGAAGATCGGTGGGCCAATAGCACCACGAATGCTCGATTGGTTCATGATGATCATCAGAAGCCTGATCGAGCCATAGAACCTACACGAGTAGTGTGGAGATGCCCAACTGTCAAAGTCTTATACCGCACATTATGAAACACGAGCCCCGGTGATGCTGCTTATCCGCCTCTGTGTGCAGCAAATGGTCACGTTACCCACGATCGCAGCATCACCAAGCTACCGCTGAATTGCGCGGCGCTATCGACCTGTCCTGACCACATCAAAGCTATGATACGCTATACTTTCGTTGTATCGCCCGGCCTGGCGGTCGGCGACCGCCGACCGCCAGGCCGACTCGAACTGAAATCGCCCGAAAACTGTCTAGTTTTAGGGATCCATTACAGTGTCAGTGGGATGCGCAGCACAATTTTGTTGAAGCTATCCTGTAGACAACGACACATTCCGCAACAACAACAATATGCTGCGGATCGCCAGCCGCCAAGTCGCTGCGGATTACGCGCGTGAGTTTCAGCATATGTTCGACGGTCGCTTTGGCACCGGCAAATCCAGCGCGACGCCCTTTCCGCGCGTGCGGGTCGGCGGCGCGCAGATCGAGGTCTACTTCTCGCCCGAGGATGGGGTGGCGAAGCACATTCTCCAACGCCTCGCAGCTGCCAAGCGCAGCATCCACTTTATGGCCTTCTCGTACACTTCCAGCGCAACCGCCGATGCGATGGTGGCGCAGTCAAGGGCCGGATTGCTGGTACAAGGCGTCTTCGAGTCGCAGAATGCTGGTGGAACCGGATCCGCATTTAGTCGGCTGCGGCAAGGCGGCGTCGATGTGCTGGAAGATGGCAACTGCTACATTCTGCACCACAAAGTGATCGTGATCGACCAGCAAACGGTGATCACAGGCTCGTACAACTTTACCAACAGTGCTGAGCGCGATAATGACGAAAACCTTGTGATTGTGGATGATCCAGCGTTGGCGCGCGCGTATATCGAAGAGTTCGGGTTGGTGTATGCGCAGGCGCAATCGCCGGCACGTTGTCGCTAAGAAACAGAGCGAAGCACGCACTTGGCTCGACTAAACAAGCCCCGCACGAAAACCACGCCAATACCTGCCAATTGGTAACTGTTCAGAGGTTTTCCGCCCATTTTCGCGCAGGTTGCCGGTGGC
>JACMIM010000207.1 GCA_014381165.1 Roseiflexaceae bacterium | reverse complement strand
TCTGTTCTCTGTTCTCTGTTCTCTGTTCTCTGTTCTCTGTTCTCTGTTCTCTGTTCTCTGTTCTCTGTTCTCTGTTCTCTGTTCTTTGTTCTCTGTTCTTTGTTATAATACCCGCCTATGAACGAGCACACCATCTACGATCACGTCGGCGGCGACGCGCCGTTTCGGCGGTTGATCGACGCATTTTATGTTGGTATCGAGCAGGAGCCGCTGCTCAGGCCGCTGTACCCCGAAGACCTGACCGCGTCCAAAGAGCACATGTTTCTGTTCGTGACCCAGTACTTTGGTGCGCCACCGCGCTATAATCAGCTGCGCGGCCACCCTCGGCTGCGCATGCGCCACGCCCCTTTCAAGGTTGGCCAGGCCGAGCGCGATGCATGGCTCTACCACATGCTGGCTGCGATCGATCAGGCTGGCTTTCCCGAAGATGCCAAGCTGCCAATGCGCGAGTACTTCGAACGCGCTGCTACCTTTCTGATCAACCACGGCGAGCGCCCAGACACCATCGAACTGAGCAGCTAGCTCACGCGATCGCCCGCCCAGCGGCTGAATAGATGTTCAGCCCGCAGAGGCGGGCTTCGTAACCCCAGCCAGCGGCTTCAGCCGCGTGGCTGCTTGAAAAATACGTAACACTGTAGTAGTATACGCTCAGAGGTAGAATCGCCGTTACAGCACTGTTCGCGCCGCGTCACGACAGCATCATCGATGCTTTTCTGTTCACCCCAGGCGCGCCCACGGTTTTGCATGTTGTGCCACGCCGCACACTGCTGCTGTTGCTTGTCGTTCTGCTGATCGAGACACCAAGACCCCAAGTTCTTCAGGAACTTGGGGTCTTGGTGTCTCGATAGTTACATAGGCAGGACTTTCGCTTGCTACCAAAATGTACTCTTTTCGTAGCAGTTTTTTGCGCCGCGGGGCAAAAAACTGGGACGAAAAAACAATTCCTTTCCCGCCGCAGGCGAAAAAGACGCTTTAAGCGAAAATCCTGATAGGCTCCGGCGATGACACTACTTGCTGTGCGTGTTCTCGTAGCCCTGCCACGGCGAGGCCGCGTATGGGAACTCGCTTAGAAATGGCTTGTCGTTCACATCAACGCCGTCGCCGACGGTGTTGTTGGGCGTAATGTTGGGCAGGCCAAAGTTCTCGTTCAGGAACGTGCCATAGCCGTCGGCTATTGCGCGCAGCTCGATGTCGGTCACGTCGTCCGCCAGGCGGCGGCCGTTGGGGAAGCCGGCTAGGTCGCCGTCCAGCACACCCATGCGCGAAGGGTCCTCCGTGGGTGGGACGGCCACGTTCAGGCGGATCAGGTCGGCCTTGGTGTCGCCGGTGAAGTTCAAGCCGGGCACGCCGGTCAGCAGGATCAGCGAAAGATCGCTGCGTTCGCTGGTGCGGGTGTCAGGCAGCGACGGGTACAGCACATTCACCAGCGTAGCCAGCTCAGGCGCGAGATAGTACTTCTCGAACTTGCTGTCCCTGCGCGGCTCCGAGGCATTCCATTCATCTTTCTGGCCAAGCGGAATGATGACCTCGTTGATCAGCGGGTTGGCCAGCCGCGAGACTTGGGCGAAGCTACCGCTGCCGCGCTTTATGCCGCTGTCACTAAAGACCTGAATCCGCTGGCGGCTGGCATTGGCGTAGATGCCGATCACCGCGTTGGGGTCGCCCGGGCCGGTCGGCAACTTGCCATTGCGGGTCAGCTTGGCGATCGGGATCTGCATGGCGATCGTGTGGACGTTGTAGCCCTTCAGTGCATCCCTGCCGTCCTCGGCATCAAGCGGAATGACATGGGCTGGGTTGAATGGGCGCAGGCCGCCAAGGTCGAAGATCGAGCCGAGATCAACAAAGAATGGGTCGTCGCGCTGGCCGACGAACACTTTGATGTCGCCGTCAATCGTGTGGACGGCCTGAGCCGCCAATGCCTCGTAGTTCGGCGTGGAGCGCGGGCCAATGTTGTCCGGCGGGGTCGACAGGTCGCTGGCCAGTCTTTTGGTCTTGTCGCCGCGCCGGGACGGCACATCGCTCACCACATCATACACCTGGCGCAGGTTCCAATCCGGGTCGTCGAGCGAGGTGATCGGCCCAGTGTTGTACAGAAAGCTGTTCTTGTTGCGCAGTTCCGTCTCGAAGATGAAACGGTAGCTCAGGTCGGGTCTTGCGTCGCCGTCGTTGTCGATCTTCAGTTCGTAGCGGGCGTTTTCGTCGAACGAATAGAAGTTCGGCCCGCCAGCTGGCTCCTCGAATGGAATGAAGTTGGCCAGAATCGTCACGGTGTCGGGCTTGTCCGGGCTGACAAAGGCGTACACATCGGTGTTATCAACCGAGGGGTCGCGGCTCATCAGCGGGGCCTCGCGGTGGCTGGAGGCCTTCGAAGGGGCGGGTAGCATCGCCACAGCAGCGGCAATGGTGATAGCGCCGGCTAGCGCTGAGACGGCACGTTGGTACCGCATACAAGTTGCTCCTGAGAGCGATGAAACCGGCGGCGATCAGCCCTCGGACGCCAATGCTTCGCAACATTCGCACGCAGCGGCGCAGCCCCGCCGCGCAACGGCGCGACACAGCTAGGTACGAGTGTTGAAAAGTCTGGGGGCTGAAAGCTGATGCCAAACGGTTTCGGAAGAATACAGCGTCCCACCTACGCGTCAGCGAGCGCTGCGACAATGGGGTCGAACAGAGTGGGCGGAGAGGAGTGGGTGCTGTTCGTCGCTCCACTAACTAATGCGAAGCAAATCAAGGAATGGATGTAAGAATTTGAGGAATTGTTGGGGCACGGCATGCTGTTGGGGCACAGCATGCTGTGCCCCAACAAGATCAAACAGTCGCGGCCCGTCCCGAGACACTAAGCTGTTCGCCGGAATCAGCACGGCGGCGTAGCTCGTTCAGCAGCTCGTCGGCCTTGTCGGCGGTCAGATTGTAGATATAATCGAGGTTGGCCTGGAGCACAGGGGCCTTGTTGCAGGCGGCCACGCACTTGACCCGCTCCAGCGTAAACATGCCATCGCGCGTGGTTTCGCCATGGGCACGCAGGCCCAGTGCCTGCTCCAATGCCGTGATCAGCTCCTCGGCACCGCAAAAGCAGCACGGCACATCGTCGCAGACCTGCAACACCCATTTGCCCATCGGCTTGGTGTAGTACAGCGAGTAGAAGCCGACCACCTCGAATACATCGGTGGCGGGCATGCCAATAATCTCAGCCACCTCGCGCACTGCGTCGTCGGTCAGGTGCCCGTAGGTGTCCTGTGCAATGTAGAGCAGTGGCAGCACCGCGCTGCGCCGCTGGGCATAGCGTGCCAGAAGTGTGTCGATCTCTGCACCGTGGATATCTCGTAGAGCCATAACTTTCCTATTGAGGGCTTTCGCTCTGCGGGAGCACGGGGGCTTGTAGGCCCCAATTTCAATCTTTTTGGAAGGGTTTTGCCCTTCCAAACCTTCCCAAGCGAGAGTCCTACTATTGCAGATTGCAGGATAATCTGCAACCTGCGCTATCTAGCGGTCGACATCGCCAAGAATCGGATCTAGCGTTGCGATCAGTGTGACTAGGTCGGCCACCAGGCAGCCACGGCCCATATGCGGCAGCGCTTGTAGATTGACGAACGAAGGCGTGCGAAAGTGGCAACGGTAGGGCTTGGGGCTGCCATCGCTGACAATATAGCAGCCGAATTCACCGCGCGGCGACTCGACCGCCACATAGGCATCGCCAATTGGCGGCTTGAAGCCCTCGGTCCACAGCTTGAAGTGGTGGATCAGTGACTCCATGCTGTGGGTGATTTCGCTCTTCGGCGGCGGCGCAATCTTACGGTCGGTGGTGATATACGGGCCGGGGCCAAGGTCGAGCAGGCGGTTCAGTGCCTGCTGAACGATTTTGACGCTCTCGCGCATTTCGGCCATGCGCACGATATAGCGGTCGAAATTATCGCCATTCTGGGCAATCGGCACATTGAACTCATAGGTCTCGTAGCCAGTGTAGGGCATATCCTTGCGCAAATCCCAGGCCACGCCGGTGGCTCGCAGCGCCGGCCCAGTCACGCCAAGCGCCAAGGCGTCCTCGGCGTTGAGCTTGCCCACGCCGACCATGCGCTCGAGAAAGATTGGATTATTGGTCAGCAGGCCGTCGTACTCGTCGATCCGCGCCGGCATCTGATTTAGGAACTCCTGCACCGTGGCAGGGAACTCGGTGGGCAGATCGTAGGCCAGCCCGCCAACGCGAAAGTAGCTGGTCATCATGCGTGCGCCGGAAACCAGCTCAAAGATGTCCAGAATCTGCTCGCGCTCGCGAAAGCCATACATGAACATGCTGGTCGCGCCCAGGTCGAGCACATGGGTGCCCAGCCAAATCAGGTGGCTGCCGATGCGGGTCAGTTCGGCTAGCAGCACACGGGCCACCTGCGCCCGCGCAGGCACCTCACACTGCAGCAGTTTCTCGACCGCCATCACATACCCCAGGTTGTTCGAAAGCGGCGCGAGGTAGTCCATGCGGTCGGTCAGCACCACCGCCTTTTGGTAGGTCTTGCTTTCGACCGTCTTCTCGATGCCAGTGTGCAAATAGCCGATATCGGGCGCAACATTCACAACCGTCTCGCCATCGAGTTCGACCACTAGCCGCAGCACGCCGTGGGTGCTGGGGTGGTGCGGCCCCATGTTGAGCACCATTGTGCCCTGCTTGCCATCAAGCGCCGGCTGCGTGATCTCGCGCGGCGAGGGAATCGAAAGTATGGTCATGTATCAACCCTCTCGGTGAGGGCTAAGGGCTGAGGGCTAAGGGCTGATGTTATGAATGTTAGCCCTTAGCCCTCAGCCCTCAGCCCTTGTTTACTCTAATGTTAGCCCTTAGCCCTCAGCCCTTAGCCCTTGATTACTC
>JACMIM010000206.1 GCA_014381165.1 Roseiflexaceae bacterium | reverse complement strand
GCGTCGGGCGCACCCAACCGCCGCACCTACCGGGTGCTGGGCGACGTGGTCAATCTGAATGCGTTTGTTACACTACGTCCAACACCGCGCCAAGCTGACCGTCGCAACCAGAAAGTGACTTCCGCTGCCGCGAACTAGCGAAACCGCGCCAGCACATCTTCGCCCAAGCGCCGCACCCGCTCGGGATCGGTCACCACCCCGCAATCAAGGATCATATGGGTGATTCCAAGATCAATGTACGGCTGCAGCTTGGCGATCAGCGCGCGTGAGCCAGCGGCATCGGCGGGTGCTGGAACCTCAATCTGCGTGCTTTGCACGATCGTCGCGCTGTCGCGCCCGACGTCCTCACAATGTTTGTGCAGCACATCGAGTTTATGCGCGTATGCTTCCGGCGTGCCACCGCAATCCCACCAATCGGCCAACTCGGCCACCAAGCGCAGCATCAGCTTCTCGCCGCCACCACCGATCATGATCGGGGGGATTGGGTCAGGTTTGGGCTCGCATGGGAGATCCCGAACCTGGTAGTACGTACCGGTAATGGTGGTGCGCGGCTGAGTCCACATCGCGCGGATGAGCCGGATGGCTTCACCAAGCTGGCGAATGCGCGCTGCGGGTGGGTCGAATGTCAGGCCGTGCCGGGCATACTCGTCGGCGCGCCAGCCCGCGCCAATGCCCAGGATCAACCGTCCGCCGCTGAAGGCCTGCAGCGTCTTGCCCATATGCGCCAGCAGGGTCGGGTGGCGATAGTTATTGCACATCACCAGGCCGCCGACCTTCAGCTGCGGGAACGTCGCCGCCAGCCAGGTGAGCGTCGTCCAGCACTCCAGGAACGGGTCATCGATCCGATCAAAGCCATAGAAGTGGTCGGGCGTCCAAACGGTGTCGAAATGCTGTGCGACGACGGGGAGCACCTGATCGAGCTCCTGCATGACGATCGGTTGTCCACCGCTCTCCGGCACACCTATCACCGGTGCATTCCAGCCAAACTGCATGTGTGTCACGGGCGAACTCCTTCTGCTTGGTTCTCACAGTCGCGATAGTGGGAGTAGTATAGCGCACGATCGCTGCTGGTCGGTCAGCTCCTCCATGCGGACTGCGCTTGCACCCGTTTCCAGTCGGGAAAAGCCACCATACATGATACATAACGTCAGTTCGGGTTAAGTACGCATTGTCGGTGGCAGCTTGTGGAGCTGCAGGGACGGTTTCTTGGGCTGATGACAGTAGGCAATTAAACCACACATAAGATTGACCAGGAAGTTGACCGGCGAGCGGTGGCGCGTGTGCTCGATCTGCGAGATGTTCTTCAACTGATCAATGATCGTCTCAACAATCGCCCGTTTGCGTAACAGCAGCTTGTCAAGTAGCGGTCGCTCGACCTGTTTCATATTCTTGCGACGCGGCGTAATCAATTCGACGCCAAACAGACGCTGGAGTTGCTCCTGAAGCGGCTGCGACAGATAGCCCTTGTCGCCAAACAGCTTGCCAAACAGCTGTTTGGCGAACTGTGGCACAGGTGCGCGATCATCGACATTGCCCGGTGTGCGCCTGAAGGTCAGCAATTCACCACAGTCGTTGAACACCACGTGCAACGTGAAGCCGAAAAACCAATCGACTGAGGTTTTGCCACGCTCGGCGAGACCACGAAACACGCGATGCTGCCGAATACGCCGATTGTGGCACACCGCCAGTTTGGTCGAATCGACAAATGAGACACCCGTACACGCGCCCAAGCTTGTATGCAAGTAGACGCACAACGGCACGAGCGCGGAAGGGAAGAACTCGACGAAGCGCGTGTAGCTGACAAGCTTGGGAAACTCGCTGCCGAGGTGTAGGCACACTTGGTCGGTATAGCATGCTTTGAAGGTGCGATAGTGCGATTGGTGAAACAAAATCAGAATCGTCATAATCTCACTCACGGCAAGCTCGCGTCGACGATTGCGCTGTTTGCTGCCACTGGTCAAGCAGTGCTAGTGCCATTTTGGCTCAAAGGCTTGGCAAAAGTCATCGACAGCGCAAAAGAGTTCGAGTACACGCACGGCGGGGCTCCTTTTTCGACTACGTTTTGGTTTCAGCACCCCAAGTGTAGTCGAAATCTGAGACCCTTATCCCGAACTGACGTTAATTAAGATTATACGTTAACAAGATTGACGTCGTATGCGCCCAGAGCACATTCATCGTGTGGCTTCCGCAGCGGTAATGAAGGAAGCAAGCAGATCACCCAGAATCCATCGCGTGCAGCAGACGCTGATCCCAACTCCGAGAGCAGCTTTATTCTGCAAAGAATACAGCCGGCGCTGCTTGGCCTCATGGACGGCAGCGTGAGCACACTCGCGCCGATTTTTGCAACTGCAGGGCTTACGGGCAATCCGCGCGATGCGTTCTTTGTTGGCCTGGCCGCCAGTTTTGGCGCGGGCATCAGCATGGGCCTCGCCGAAGCGCTTAGCGATGATGGTGCGATGAGCGGGCGCGGCAACCCGGTGACGCGCGGCATCATCACGGGCGCGGCCACGGCGTTTGGTGGTATGCTGCATACATTTCCCTTTCTCCTACCGAATCTCCGCACCGCGCTGACGCTCGCCTATGTCGTGGTGGTGCTTGAATTGCTGGCCATTGCGTTTATCCGCTATCGCTACATGCACAGCCCGCTCGGCAAGACGATCGCGCAAGTCATTGTCGGCGGCGCGATTGTGTTTGGGGTTGGGGTCTGGCTCGGCTCGCTGGGCGTCAGCACGTGATACTGCGCATGGAGAAGGGCGAGCCTGAGATGGATCAATTGTTTCCCCGTTATGGAACCTGCCCGCACCGCAGGTGCTCGAACAGCTTAGCAGTGCGGCGCAAGGGCTGTCCATGGCGCAGGCGGAGCTGGCACTCGCCCGCCAGTAGCCAAACACGCTTCACTCGCCCAGCACTGGAGTGGTCTGCGCCTGTTGCTCAAGCAGTTTCAGAGCACGATTACGCTGATCCTGATTGCTGCAGCGATTCTATCGTTGTTCTTGGCGACCGCATCAATGCCAGCATTATCCTGGTGATTGTGGTAATCGGTAGCGTGCTCGGATTTTGGCAGGAACGCGGAGCAGCGGATGCCGTCGCACCACTTTTGGCGGTGATGCAAACCAAGGCAACGGTGCTCCGCGATGGCAACGACGTCAACGTCGCATTCGCGGACGTTGTACCCGGCGCTCTATGCTGCTTGCGGCGGGCGCGCCGATCCCTGGCAATGCTTGCTGGTGGAGGCGCACGACCTGTTCGTGGATGAAGCGGGCCGGACGATGAAACCTATCCCGTGGAAAAAAGCAGCGGTGTGCAGGCCGCGGACAACGCGCTCAGCGGACGCGCAAACGTGCTCTTCATGGGCATCACGTTCCATAATGTGCGCTATGATCAGTCAGCAACGCTTTGGTTCATCTGACCTGCCTTTTCCAAGCGCCAAAGCGAAGCAAGCACCACGTGAACACACCACCTTGCCAGCCCTAAGCTGTTCAGTTCCACAGTTCGTGTCCATACTGTCGCGCTCGGATGCTTGCGACAACGGCCAATGCGCTGGCTCGGCACGTCGTCTTCGCCACATAGTCACTGCTCCGTGTGTCGCAACCATGGCTCGAAGCCTATGTGCATGCCAAATACGCAGCAGTTCCACGCACGGGTTGGCGATCTTGCGGT
>JACMIM010000205.1 GCA_014381165.1 Roseiflexaceae bacterium | reverse complement strand
GGTGCAACTCAAATAGGGATGCTATCTGGTAGGCAGTTTTCGCCTGTGGCAGCCTGGAATATCCAACGGCCTCTGGGAGTTTTAGCGCATTGTGCCAAAAACTGCTAAAGATTAGGTCTATGCCCCAAACCTCACATTTGCACGAGCCATACATTTGACGCGCCCCGCCGCCATGCCGTATCATCCCCGCATACAACATGCGCGCCTTCTGAATTCTGGCTGCTGACGACTGGCTGCTGAATTCCGAATTCCCGCGCTACTGGAGCAGTATGTGGCCACTCGTTCGTCAGGCCCGCAACCTTGGGCGCTACCGACAGATCGCGCAGGTGCTGACCCGCTATGGCTTCGGCTTTTTTCTCGACCAGATCGGCCTGGCCTCGCTGCTGTCGCTGCCACGCCGCGTCCTGCACCGCACGCCGCAGATCGAGCTGACCGGCCCGGTGCGGCTGCGCCTGGCGCTGACCGAGCTTGGGCCGACGTTTATCAAGCTGGGGCAGGCGCTCAGCACACGGCCCGATTTGGTATCACCCGACTATATCGTTGAACTGAGCAAGCTCCAGGATGCGGTGCCGCCCTTTCCGACCGCCACCGCGATTGCGCTGATCGAGCAGGAGCTTGGCCGCCCGCTCGCGGCGCTGTTCAGCCAGTTCGACCAGCCGCCACTAGCCGCCGCCTCGCTCGGCCAGGTTCACACTGCCACACTGCACGATGGCACTGCCGTGGTGGTCAAAATTCAGCGCCCTGGTATCGAGGCCACGGTCAACACTGATCTGGCCATTCTGACCGACCTCGCCGCGCTGGCCCAGGAGCGCACCGCACTTGGCGAGCAGTATGATCTTGTCGATCTCGCGTGGGAATTTTCCGCTGCGCTACGTGGCGAGCTGGACTACCGCCGCGAGGGCCGCAACGCCGAGCGTTTTCGCGCCAACTTCGCCGACTTCTCCTGCGCCCATATCCCGTTTATCTACTGGGACTTCACCACCTCGCGAGTGTTGACCATGGAACGGCTGGTTGGTATCAAGATCAACGACATTGCGCAGATCGATACCGCCGGACTCGATCGTAAGTTGCTGGCCCGCCACGCCACTGAAATGATTCTACAGGAGATTTTCAGCGACGGTTTTTTTCATGCCGACCCGCATCCCGGCAACCTGTTTGCCATGCCAAACAATGTGATCGGCGCAGTCGATTTTGGCCAGGTGGTGATACTCGACCGCGACTTGACGCGGAACCTGCTGCTGCTGCTGTTTGCGATCAGCGAGCGCGATGTGTCGGGCATGCTGCGATCCATGCAGCGGCTGGACATTCTCACGCCGCGTGAGCTGACGCCCTCCATCCGCCGCGACGCCAGCCGCTTTATCGATCGCTTTGTCGACCAGTCGCTGGAGGAGCTTTCGGCGCGCGAAACGATCAACGAGCTGTTTGCGTTGGTGCAGCGCCACCGGCTGCGCATGCCCGCACCACTGGCCCTGCTGCTCAAGGCACTGGTGATGATGGAGGGCATCGGTGTCCTGCTGGATGCCCAGCTCGATGTGTTCAAGATCGCGCGGCCCTACACCGAGCAGGCCCTGCGCGAGCTGGCCGCGCCCGAGCGGTTGGCCCGCGAGGTGTTGGCGGAAGGGCGCGAGCTGGGCGAGATCGCGCTGAACTTGCCGCGCCAGGTTTCCACCACGCTCCAGCGCATCAACGACGGCGAGATTTCGGTCACCGCGCACATTCCCGAGGGCCACCAGATCGCCGCTGCGCTGATGCAGGCCAGTATACGGCTGTCGCTGGCGCTGGTGCTTGCTTCGTTTGTGCTTGGCATCGCGCTGCTTGGCGTGGCGATCGCGCTGGGGCTAGGCGGCGGCACGCTGGCGCTGTTCGGCACGCTGGCCGGCGCGGCGGTGCTATTCGTCGGCGTCGCGCTGATCATCAGCTTTCTGCGCCGTGGTCTCGGGTAGGGGCGGGCGGCCCAATTG
>JACMIM010000023.1 GCA_014381165.1 Roseiflexaceae bacterium | reverse complement strand
TGCCAATGGGCGTGCCGCTGCCGCCTGCCATCCCGCGCGATGCGGCGCGCAGCCGGCTGGGCCTGCCCGCCGACGCACCTGTGCTGGCCTCGTTTGGTCATGTTAACCCGTACAAACGCATCGAGCCGGTGCTACGCGCGATCCGGCAGCTGCGGGCCAGCCACCCCGGACTGCGCTACGTGCTGGTTGGCAGTGTTTCGCCGAACTATGATCTGCGCGCACTGGTGCAACGCCACGGCCTGGAGGATGTGGTTTCTCTTACCGGCTATCTCGAGCGCAACCAGTTCGAGGATTATGTCGCCGCCGCCGACATCTGCCTGAATTTACGCCACCCCACGGCGGGCGAAAGCTCGGCCAGCCTGCTGCGGCTGCTTGGCGCAGGCCGTCCAACGCTTGTCACAGCCTCCGGGTCGTTCGCAGAGCTGCCGCCCGACGTGGCCGCCCAGGTCGATCCCGACGCCAGTGAGGGCGATTTGATTGTCGCCTACTGCACGCTACTGCTCAACAACCCCGAGATAGCTGGCACGCTGGGTGGGCAGGCGCGTGACTTTGTGGCCCGCGAACATACGCTTGAACAGGCCGCCATCGGCTACATACGCTTTCTGAGCAAATGCTACGGCTGGGGCGAACAGCCCTCAGCCCTCAGTCCTCAGCCCTCAGCCCTCAGTCCTAAGCCCTTCTTCGGCCCTCAGCCCTCAGCCCTCAGCCCTCAGCCCTTCTTCGGCCCTCAGCCCTCAGCCCTCAGCCTGGTCGCTTTGTCGCAAGCGGCGCAGCCGACGAATAACAACCAACAGGCCAATCCCGCGCTCGCCGCCGCCGCCGAGGCGCTGGCCTCGCTTGGCGCGACCGAGGACGACACAGCGCTGCTGGCCAGCACGGCGCAGGCAATCAAGCAACTCGAAGGCTAGCGCCCCCGCTGTACGGGCGGCTCGCGAGCCGCCCCAACCCTGAGCCGCCCCAACCCTGAGCAGCCAGGCGGCGCGCGCGCCGCCCCGACCCTCTAGCCCCGCAGCAAATCCCGCAGCGCGGCCTCGCTGTTCTCGAAGCGAAAACGATAGCCGTGGGCCAGCGCCTTGGCCGGCAGCACATACTGGCCGTTCGTGACCGTTTCCGAGGCCCCACCAATCACGGCGCGCACGGCGAAGCCCGGCACTGGAATCCACGATGGACGGCCCATCGCTACACCCAGCACGCGCGAGAACTGCGCGTTGGTCTGCGGGTTGGGCGCGGTCGCGTTGAGCGGGCCACTGATGCCTGGGTCGTCGAGCGACTGTAGGATCAAATCGACCTCGTCGGCGCGGTGAATCCAGGATATCCACTGGGTGCCAGGCAGCACCGGCCCGCCTATGCCAAATTGAAATGGCAGCATGAGCTGTTTAAGCGCCCCCTCGCCTGGGTCGAGCACGATACCGGTGCGCAGCAACACCACGCGCGTGCCTAGCGGCGCGGCCTTGGTTGCTTCGGCCTCCCACTCGCGGCAGACGTTGGCCAGAAAGTCGTGGCCGAGTGACGAGCTTTCGTCAAGCCGTTCGTGAACGCGGTTGCCATAGATGCCGACCGCTGAGGCATTCACCAGCACCGCCGGCTTGCGAGTCGCCCGCCCGATCGCCCCGACGATGCCGCGCGTGCCGATCACGCGGCTGTCACGAATCTCGCGCTTGAACGCATCGGTCCAGCGCTGCTCGAACAGCGAGGACGCACCAAGATTGACGACTGCGTCCGCGCCGTCCAGGGCGCTGGCCCACGCGCCATCTTCTGCGGCGTCCCATGCCACATACTCGGCGGCCCCTGCTACCTTGTCACGCGCCGCGCCAGGGTTGCGCGAAAATACCACCACCTGATCGCCCCGCCCGATCAGCGCCGCGCACAACCCCCGCCCGATCAGCCCAGTTGCGCCGGTTACAACAATTCGCTTTGGCATCGTGAAACATTCCTTTTTGCACGAAGAACACGAAGTTCTAACATATCATAGGAGTTACGCAGTTTCCCAAGCGCTTTCATCACGCCTGCGGCGGGCAAGGAAATAACGAATACTTGTTTCGTTTTTTGGTGCAAAGCACCAAAAAATGAAACAAAAAAGATACCTTTTCCATGCTGCCGCAGGCTGAAGTCGACAACTGAGTAAGTCCTAATACATACGGAACTTCGCGCTCTTCGTGTTCTTTGCGTTCTTCGTGGTAAAGAGTTAGGGCTGTAGCGCTGGCACGGCCACATAGGGCCTGCCGCTGGCGGCGGCCTGGTACACGGCTAGCGTGCGCTCGGCGGTTTCGCGCCAGGAGAAACGCGGCGCACGGCGCAGGCCGCGCTCGCGTAGTTCAGCGCGCAACTCGGCGTCGTTCAGTAGGCGCAACATGGCTTCGCCCAACTCTTCAGGATTATATGGGTCGACCTGTAGCCCAGCGTCGCCAACTACCTCCGGCATGCTGCTGCGGTTCGAT
>JACMIM010000204.1 GCA_014381165.1 Roseiflexaceae bacterium | reverse complement strand
TGCACACCCCAACCGGGGGGCAGACTCATCGCGACCATTCAGTTGTGAAGGTACAAGCCAGAGGCATCCACGCCAGCCCCCACGTCAGCGGACGAGCGACAAAAAACCAGGCGATTCAGGTGGCGGAAGCGCGAAGCTCCCAGCAGCGGAACGCCTGGCACCACGATGGGTGCAGATTGTCGAACGCAGCACGAACGCGAGTTGTTGGGTCTACCTTGCGGTGAGACACGGCGGATGGGAACTCTCAGCGAGATTCCGCAAGCATACCACACACGGTCGAGCGTGTCAAGCAGCCTGCGCAGTGCCAGCGGCGGCGGTGCGGACACCACCAACGCGACGAGGCGTACTATACCAGCTGATGGCCGTGGTGTCAAATCGTGATTGACGCCGTAAGTTTTTTCGCCGTATAATCATAACATTCGTGCCTGGAGTTCGTGGCTGTTATGGAGGTTGCCAATGCCCGTCTTCCGCTCAGCCGAGGAGCTGTATGTGTGTTTTGGCCGTCTTTATGATGATGCCATGTGTGATCCAAAGATTGCGCCTAAAATAAAGGATTCGCGGCTGGTCATTCAGTTCTGCTATCATCAGCCTGATGCGGTTGTTACGATCGATGCAACCAGTGAGGGGCGCGTGCCTGGGGCTTTCTTCGATGTGTATTGGGGCGACCGCGAGAGAATAAAGCCGGATATCGAGATGACGATGAGTGCAGATACTGCTCACCAATTTTGGCAGGGGAAGGTCAATCTGATGGCCGCGCTCACACGCAAGCAGATCGTGGCCAGGGGGCCGATTCCAAAAATCCTCAAACTGCTTCCTGCTGTTGCGCCAATGTACGAGATGTATCCTCGGATTTTGCACGAAGTCGGACGCGACGATCTCATTCTCCGGTAGCGAAATACCTCAGATGCCCTTTCAGTGACGCAGGAGCGCAGAGGTTATGGATACCGACGACATGGCGCGCCGTGGTAGCGAAGACGCCGAACTGGGCAAGCCGAATCCATTCTATTACCAGCACTATTACTACTATCGGCGCAGCTACGACCGAGCATCTCGGCGGTTTCAGCGGCCTTTATGGAAACACGTTGCTTTGATCAGCGCCTGTATTGCCATGCTGGCCAGCCTGTTTGCCGTAGTGTCTGGGCGTTTTTCGCCACCAACACAAGAGGCAGAAGCCGGTATCGTGGTGGTCGCAGCAACTTCAACGGCAACGCCACGACCACTGTTTCCGACACCCACGCCGCTGCCGCCGACACAAACGCCGTTTCCAACCGACATCTTAGCCGTTGGCGGCTTTGCCAGTGTTAGCAACACTGCTGGTGGGAAGCTACGTGGGCGCGCTGAAGCTGGATTTAGCGGCGCAGTTCAGGTGAGCTTTGCTGAGGGAGCGCGTGTTCAGATCGTCGAAGGGCCGGTCGAGGCTGATGGTATGCGCTGGTGGCGCATCGAGAGCGAAGTTGGCAGCGGCTGGAGCGCCGAACGTTCAGCAGATGGCCCGGTGTGGCTTGTGCCCATTCCTTAATTCCCAGTATACTGTCTTGTACAACCGCCCGTTTTTGAAGGTGGCATGGCGATGTTGCATCGATGCCGCGCGTTCGTTAGCACAAAGGAGAAGAGCATGGGTTTTTTCAAACGCGACAACAAAGAGGACGAGATTCGCAAGACCATGGGAGCTGACTTGCAGAAGTTGAGCGAGATGATCGGCGATCTACAGCGCGACCTGGCCGGTAAGAACGCGGAGATCGAGGGGCTGAATAAGCAGGCCGCCGATGCCGCTAAACAGGACGCCAGTGAGGACGCGGCCGCGAACAAGAAGGCCCAAGATCTGACCGCGCAAGCTCAACGTCGCGCAGGCGAGTTGAGCCAAACTCAGTCCAAGCTTCGCGAACTTGAGAAGCAGCTTGCCGAGGCCCAGGCCGGCGCGCAGCCACCTACGGCCGCCGCCCAGCCCAGCGTCGTCGCACCACAGCCTGCGCAACAGCCCGGACAGCCGGTTCAGCCAACCAGCAAGCCAGGCCTAGCCGCAGGGGGAACGGCGTATGTGGCGCAGGCCGGCGGGAAATCACTACGCATGCGCAACCAGCCTGGCCTTGAAACCACCGTGCTTGACGGCCTAGCGCCTGGCACCCAGATGACGCTGCTTGGCGGCCCGCAGGAGAAAGATGGCTATTCCTGGTGGAACATTCGCACTGCCGATGGCCGCGAAGGCTGGGTCGCCGGGAATGATTTGCGCACACAGCCGGAGTAGCAGTTCAACGTGAGCGCGTGAATGCCCGGCGCTTATGCGCCGGGCTATTGGGTTCTATAACGAATGTTTTCACTGCTATTGCTCGGCCCACCACAGATTCTGCACGATGGTCGGCCATTAGAAATTTCACGCCGTAAGAGCCGCGCGGTGTTATTCTATCTGGCGGTTCGCCACACACCCGCAACGCGGGATCAACTGCTGACGCTGTTCTGGCCCGACCACGAGCGCGCCGCCGCCCAACAGCTGTTGCGCACGACCCTCCACGGCTTACGCAAGGCGCTTGGCGCTGCACTTCTGATTACTCCCGATACTGTCGCACTTTCGCAAGA
This sequence comes from Roseiflexaceae bacterium, assembly GCA_014381165.1. Lineage (GTDB taxonomy): Bacteria > Chloroflexota > Chloroflexia > Chloroflexales > Roseiflexaceae > JACMIM01. The sequence goes on along the minus strand of JACMIM010000204.1, from coordinate 3,747 downwards.
AATACCGATTGATTGCCGGCGCTTCGAGCAGCAGATCGGCCTGCGCGTACCCGCCGAGCAACTGGCGCTGTCGCTGGCGCTGTACCGCGGCCCGCTACTCGAAGGCTTTTCGCTACCAGACGGCGAGCAGTTCGAGCGCTGGGTGCAGTTCGAGCGCGAGCGCTTTCAGCAGCTTGCGCTGCGTGGTTTTATGGCGCTAGCACAGCTTCACGAGCAGCAGCAGAACTTCCCAGCGGCGCTTTCCTCGCTGACGCGGGCAATGGCGCTCGATGCGCTTCACGAGGAGGTGCAGCAAGCGATCATGCGCGTGCAGTATCGTTCTGGTGATCGCGCGGGCGCTATTCGACGCTATGAGCAACTACGCGACCTGCTTGATGACGAGCTTGGCGTGCCACCGATGCTGGAAACCCGTTCGCTGTATGACGCGATTATCACCGACACGCTCGATAAGGACACACAGCGCACTGTAGCAGTGAAGCCGCCTCGCATGGTTGCGACGAGCGTTGCAACTACTCTGCCAGCCGCTAGCACAAGTATGCTGCCGTTTGCCGGTCGTAGCGACGAACTAGCGCGTATCAGCGTAGCGGCTGAGGCTGGGCGGCTGGTGCTTATCGAGGGCGAAGCGGGGATTGGCAAATCGCGGCTGGCGCAGGAGTGGTTACGCGAGCAGGCGGCGCTTGTGCTGAAAGGGGCTGCGTATGAGCTGGAGCGCGCGCTGCCTTACCAACCAGTCATCGAGGCGCTGCGCGACCTGTGTGAAACACCGGCTGGAGCCAGTGCGCTCCAACAGCTTTCGCTGGCCCCGCTTTGGCAGGCCGAGGTAGCACGGCTGCTGCCTGAGTTGGGCGAGCCGCACCAGATTACCGCAAGCCCTGCCGACGAACCGCGCCTGTGGGAAGCGGTTCGTCAGCTGCTCGTGGCGCTGGCGCGTGCAAGGCCGCTGGTGCTCTTTCTTGACGACTTACACTGGGCTGACACATCAACGCTCGCGCTGCTTGGCTATCTCGCACGCCAGACAAATGGTGTTCATGTGACGCTGCTGGGCACAGCGCGAGCAACCACGGCGCGCTCTGAGCTTGCGACTCTGATCCAGACGCTGACGCGCAACGGGCGGATCGAGCGGATTCCGGTGCGGCGGCTTTCGCCCGCCGAACTGACGGCGCTCACTCAAGCGTTGAGTGCAACGGATAGCGCGCCACTGGCAGCGTGGCTCCAGCCTGCAAGCGAAGGCAACCCGTATGTGCTAGCCGAACTGATACGCTACGCCCGCGAGCGCACCTGGCTCACCTCGAGCGGCGCGCTGGATGTCGCCGCACTTCAACAGGCGGTGGTGCCACAAAGTATTTACAGCTTGGTTGAATCGCGGTTGGCCCCGCTTGGGCCAGATGCGCGCGTGCTGCTGGATGTGGCAGTGGCGGCTGGGCGCGAATTCGAGTTCGCGCTGGTGGCCCTGGCCAGTGGTTTGAGCGAACAGCGTGCGCTTGACGCCCTCGACGAACTACGCGCCGCCATGCTGCTACAGCCCGCCGATGAGCAGCGCTTCCGCTTCGACCACAGCCTGACCATGGAGGTGGCCTACCGCGAGATTGGCGAACCACGCCATCGCACGCTGCATCGCCGCCTGGCCGAGGCAATGGCCGAACACACCGACGGCCAGGGTGAGCTGGCGGGCGTGATCGCCACGCATTTTGTCGAGGGCAACGCGCCTGAACGAGCTGCACCATTTGCTATGCGAGCTGGCCAGCGCGCGATGTCGTTGGCGGCTTGGCAGGAGGCCAGCACACTCTTCGAACTGGCGCTGCGTGGCGACCCGGGCGATCGGCTGGCGGCACTGATCGCGCTAGGCGAGGCCCGCACCAACTTCGGCGCATCGGCGCAAGCTTCGGAGGTGCTGCGCGAGGCGGTAGCACTTGCTGAACAGCGCCACCACCAACATCAAGCTGCCCAGGCGCGCATGTTGCTGGCCCGTGCGCTCATCCCGCAGGGGCGCTACGCAGAAGTTATCGCCACAGTCGGCCCGCTGCTGGTAGGCGAGGAAGCGGCCAGTGCCGAGTTTTTCTGGGGCGCGGCACTTTCGTTGGAAGGAGCCGACCTGCAAGCTGCGCGCGACCACTTGAATCGCTCGCAACAATTGCTGGCAGCACAGCCGCTGGCAAATGATACTATCAGCAGTGCGCGCATCAAGCTGGAACTTGGCAATATCGCAGCGCAGCAGGGTGACATTCACACAGCGGTTCAACTTTTTCGTGAACTGGTAGACACCACATCGCTTGAGCCTGATCCAACCGTGCAGAGCTGGCAGGTGCTGGGGCATAATAACTTGGCGTACCACCTGCATCTGCTAGGAGACCCGCAGGCGATCGAGTATGCGCGAATCGGACTGGCGCTGGCACAGGAAAAAGGTCTTTTAGGTCATCTACCGTATTTGCACTCGACAATTGGCGAGATATTGCTGGCAGCCGGCGATCTCGACGGCGCAGAGTGGGCTTTTCATGAAGGGCTGCGGTTGAGTGAGGAGCTGCATATGGCCGAGCGGATTGCGGGCCTTTCGGCAAATCTGGGGCTGGTGGCGCGAGCACGCGGGCAGGATGCACTGGCAATTCACCTGCTTTCCACCGGCCAGACTCGCGCCGATGCACTTGGCACACGGCATCTCGCGGCGCAAATTCGTATCTGGCTGGCACCGCTGCTGCCGCCGGAGCAGCGGCGCGCGACTCTGGCCGAAGCGCGCGACCTGGCCGAAAGCGGCGGCCGCCAACGGCTGCTAGCAGAAATTGCCGCGCTCGAATAGCCCAGCGTTCACGGCCTTGTGTACTGCTTTGTTCACGCTGGCATCCTAAGCTGATCATGAACAAACAGCACACAACAAGGGAGCACAGCAATGGCCTGGGCAATTGACACCACACACTCACAGATTGAGTTTAGCGTCCGGCACATGATGATCTCGAAGGTGCGCGGTCGTTTCGAATCGTTCAGCGGGGTCGTTGAACTCGACGAACAGAATCCCACGGCGGCGCGCGTCGACATATCGGTGGACATAAGCAGCGTCGACACCCGCGACGAGAAACGCGACGGCCACCTCAAATCGCCCGAATTCTTCGATGCCGCCAGCTTTCCATCCATGCAATCCGTCAGCACACGCGTGGAGCAGACCGACGACACACATGCCAAGATTCACGGCGATCTGAGCATCCGCGGTGTCACACGCCCAGTTGTGCTTGATGCCGAGTTTCAAGGCAAGGCCAAAAGCCCTTGGGGCACAACCAGCGCCGGATTCAACGCCAGCACGGTGATCAACCGCGAGGATTGGGGCCTAACTTGGAATGTCGGGCTTGAGACTGGCGGCGTGCTGGTGGGCAAAGAGGTGACGATCGAGATTGAGGCTGAACTGATCGAGCAGGTCGAGACTGCCACAGCGGCTGAACCCGTCGCGGTGTGAGCAGGCTTGATAAGACATCCAGCTTTCCCAAGATACCGTAGGAGTGTAAAGCATATCCGCTCACCGATTCACTCGGTGGGCGAATGTTATATGTAGTAGGACTTACGCAGTTAGCGACTTCCGCCTGCGGCAGCATGGAAAATCTATCTTTTTTGTTTCGCTTTTTGGTGCTTTGCACCAAAAAACCAAATAATTATTATGTATTTCCTTGATCGCCGCAGGCGACATGAAAACTTTTGGGCAACTGCGTAACTCCTAATCAGAACTTTCGCTTGCTACCAAAATTTACTCTTTTCTTAGCATTTTTT
>JACMIM010000203.1 GCA_014381165.1 Roseiflexaceae bacterium | reverse complement strand
TTCCAATTGACAGGCCTCCTCACCTATGCTATAAACGCAGCCGCAGAATACAACAACCTAGCCACGACCGATGCCTACGACGCACCGTGACTGTGCGCCGTTAGTTAGGATGCTATGCCTCGCATCACACAGCGGCTCGCCGCGTCATTCGCGGCGCTCGTAGTCGCCGCCGGTGTCTTTGCCGCGCTACCAGTTGGCGTGGTGCGCCCAGCCGCTGCCAGCCCACAAGCTGCTGCACGCTCGTTTGGCGGGGCACGCGGCCTACTTGACGCGCAGCCCTCGCTTACCCGCATTATCAGCGCCGAGCTGCGCGCCGCCGACGATTCGCAACAACTTTTCGCCAGCGCATTTAGCGCCGCGCCCGATCTGCTGGCCCAGCTGCCCGACCGGCCATTCTGGATTGATGGCAGTGGCCCACGGCTGCGTGGCGAACTGATCGCCCAAACCGAGCGGCTCGACATTTACGTTGGCATTGGCACCTTCTCGCCCGAGCAGATCGCCGCGCTGGCTCCCCAGCTCGAACAGATTCTGCGCGATAATGAGTACTGGTACGGTCAGCGCCTGTCGCACCGAGTGTCGTTGGGCTTTTTCCGCCCTGCCGCCGCCGAGATTAACGGCGCGCGCGGTATAGCTTACACCGATCACGACCGTGCCGAGGTCTACTTCGCTGGCGGCGAAGACATCGACCGCGCGCTCGTGGTCACCGCGCACGAACTGGCTCACCACCTGGAAAAAGAACGCTTTGGCAACGAGGCCCAGAAGCGTGCCGACACCATCCTGCACGAGGGACTAGCCACCTGGATCACCGGCGGGCGCTGGCTAGCCATGGTCGGCGCATCGACGTGGCAGGAGCGCGGCCAGCAGCTGCGCGACGCCGGCGTTCCCCTACGCCTCGCCACCGCCGAGCAGTATGGTGCTAACAACGCCTATGAGCTGTGGGCCTCGTTCGTCCACTACCTGCTACGTTTCTACGGCTGGGAGAAGTTCGACACGCTGTACGCCTCCGGGCGCAGCCGCTACCCCGGCTCCGCCGACTACCAGGGCGTCTACGGGAAATCGCTGAATGAACTGGCCGACGAGTGGCGGGCCTGGCTGAATTCATAGCCGTGGCGGGAACGCTCGGGCGGAAGCCACGTAGTTACATCAAAAGGCTGTATGCATTCCCAACGTTCTGCACTGCCCGCGCTCGTGCTGCCGCTCGTGATCATCGCGACCGCCGTGCTCGCCTACCACGGTGTGTTTCTGCTCGGCCACGGCACCGACAGTCCCTGGGATCAGGAGATGTACCGCACGCTGCCGCTCAGTACCGTGGCGGCGAACCCAGTCTACAACCGCTACCCGCTGTGGGGCCTGGTGGTCTACCCACTCGTGCTGGCAATGCCCCTATGGGCCGCGCACACTGTGGTAATCGCCGCGCACACCCTAGCCGCTGTGCTATTCTTCGCGCTGCTGCGCGCCTGGCGGCTGCCCGATATCACAGCGGCGCTTGCGGCGATCACATACCTACTCTGGCCAGCGCACGCGGAATCGCTGTTCTGGCTTTCCGGCGGCATGTTTGCCTTTGGCGCGCTGTTTCTGGTGGCTGGCGCGCTGGCCTATGCACATGGCCGCCCGCTGCTGGCCGTGCCCCTGCTCTTCGGCGCAATGCTGTTTTCCGAAGGCCTGTTCTTTCCAACGCTGCTCATGGTGCTGGTGCTGCTCGTTCACCGCCGCCGGATTGTCGAGGGAATAAGCGTGGGCGGCACGCTGGTGGCGCTGTATGCACTGTTTCAGGCCGTGCGCTACACCGCCGCCGGCGGGCGCGATTTCTCACCATACGGCTTCAGCCTCGAGCGCGCTGGTGGGCATTTCCGCGAGTGGTCGCGCATGGCGTTTGGCCTCGCATCATCGCAAGATGTGGCCTGGATGTGGATGCGCGCCGCACCAAGCCAAGATTCCGGCCTGCTGCTGCCGCCGCTGTACCTCGCCCTCGCGCTGGGGTTCGCGCTAGGCCTCACGCTGCTGCTGCTGCGCGGAGGGCGGCCCGCCAACCCGCTCCCGCTGCCGCTATTCGCCAGTGGCATGGTGATCTGTCTCGCATGGTTTGTCGCGTCGGCGCTGATCTTTCTGGTGGTTAGTCGCAACGACATGCAGGCGCGTTACACCACGGTCGCGGCGCTAGCGATCGCCGCTGCGTTGGCGCTGCTGGTCAGCCCGCTGCTGCTACAGCGCAGCCGCGCGCTGATGCTGGCTGGCACACTCGCGGCCACGCTGCTGATCGGCTACCCGCTCTACCGCGCTTGGAGCAATGTCTGGGTCAATGGTGTGCCCGCGCACCTGCTCAACCAGGCACTGATCGCGGACATGCGCGCCGCCGCCGCCCAACACCCCGGTAAACCGATCTTTGTGATCGACGACCCGCGCGCGGTCGGCAATGCCTTCGCGCTTGGCCGCGAGTGGGGTTATGTGCCGACCGCGCGCCAATTCGTCGGCCCCGATGTCGAGGCCAACAACGAGGTTGCCGAGGGCGCACGCCAGCGCGCCGATTTCGGCCCCGGCATGCTTTTCAGCAGCAGGCCCTGCGTGTTCTTGGGCTGGCGCGATGGGCAGCGTTTTATTAGCCAGCGCGTACTGGCTAATGCCACAAGCCTGGTGATGAATTGCGCCACTGGCGTGGTCGAACAGGTCGGGCCGACGCCACCTAAGGACGTGTTTTACTTCCAAAATCCCAGCCGCTACAACCTCGCAACCATGCTTGGGCTGCCGCTAGAAACGTTTATCGATCCGGTCGCCGATCCATTTGATTTAAATAAAAGGCTGCGCAGCCGCACCACACAGCCCTAGGCCAGCTTGGCGTTCATGGCAACTCCACCCGCCCTGCGGTCAGAATCCAACTCCGGTACGTCTCGTCCAGCTCGCAGCCGCAGCTTTGCTCGGCGCTGGCCAGCAGGTCGCTGCCAGTCACATAGCCGTAGCGGTGCTGCGCGTAGTAGCTACGCAGAAAACTGTCGAAGTTGGCCTCGCCCATGCGAACGCGCAGGGCCTGCAAGAACAGCGGCGCTTTGCCATACACCAGGCCGTAGTAATTGCTGCGAAAGCTGCGGTTATGCTGCGCCACCGGCGCATTCCGGCCCGCGCTCAACACACCCCGGTAGCGGCGGCGGAACTCGGCCAGCTCCTCCTGCGCGCGCTGCGGGCCAAAAATCTCCTCACCATAAATCACCTGCGCATAACTGGCAAACCCCTCGTCCAGCCAGGATTCGCGCTGCACATCGTTGCCGACGGTGCTGTAGAACCACATGTGCGCAACCTCGTGGGCAACCGTGGTTTCCAGCGTGCGCGCGTCGCCATACGTGCCGTGGGTGATAAACGTCAGCCCCGGGTACTCGACGCCCAGGAAGTTGCTGGCAGCAATTTCGATCACATCAAGCTCGCGGGTCGGGTAGGTGCCAAAGCGCCGGTTGTAAATTCGCACGCTGTTCATGGCTACGTCCAGCGCGATCTTGCCGCCCTGCGCGCTGCCGCTGCGGAAGTAAGATGTCACACGCGTCCCATCGACTTCGCCACTCAACTGCTCTAGCTGCGCCGCCGCGATCGTAAAATCGCGTTGCGGCCCGCTCACAAAGCGGCGCTGCTGCACGCCGTTCTCGCTGCGCCCGTTGAGCGCCACACCAGTCGTAATCAGCTTCCAGGCGGCAGGGGCGCTCAGCGCGAGATCATACAGCGCGGTTTCACTATTCACCAGGTCGCCCTTGATGTCCAGCCGCTCGATATCCCACACACCGCCGCGCACGACTGCGACCAGCGGATAGGCCGAGGCCAGCGCCAGCACGCCCGCCTCGCGGTTGAACGCGCCGTAAGCGTCGCGGCTGGCATTCAGCGGCGCGCGCGTCACAAAATCCATCGTCACGGTCGTAGCCGCGCCCGGCTCCAGCGGCTGTGGCAGATCGACCCGCAGCAGGCCGCGCGCCTGCTCGTAGACCACCGGCACGGCGGCCCCATCGACGCTCAGGTTGCTTACGTCCAGTCGCCCAGCCAGAATAGGCAGGTTCGGGAACAGCCGGAAGTACAGCCGATCGAGCGCCACGCTGTCGCGGTTGGTGTACTCAAGCCGCTGGCTGGCAGCAAGTATGCGCTGAACCGGGTCGAGCGCGCCGCGAATGGTGTAGCGGTTCCACTCGCCAGCCCGCTCGAGGTCGCTCACAGTTGCCGGCAACATCGCAGCCTTCTGCGCCTCAACATCAAACGGCTCCCAGGCCCCGTTCGCCTGCGCGGTCAGTTCATCGGTGGGCGCGGCAGTCGGAGCGGCTGTCGGGCGCACAGTGGCCCGTACCGCTGGTGTAGTGATGGCCCGCGTCGTCGGCCTAGCCACCGGCGCGCCCGTGGCGGAGGCAATCGTAGAAGGCAGATAGAGTTGGGGCGCCATGGCAAGATTGGCGGCAGGGGCGGCACAAGCTGCCAGCAATGCCCACACGAGCGCCAGCAGGAAACAAACACGCACCAGGGGCATCTCCTTCCCAGGTTTTGGCTTTCCGCCCGGCATTATACACGATGATAATGCTATACTGGGGCTAGGGGCTAGGGGCTAAAGAATCGTATACAGGTCACCTGGTCATCTCGTCATCTCGTCATCTTGTCGTCTCGTCGTCTCGTCATCTTGTCACCTGGTCATCTTGTCATCTTGTCATCTTGTCACCTGGTCATCTTGTCACCTGGTCATCTTGTCATCTTGTCATCTTGTCATCTTGTCATCTTGTCACCTGGTCATCTTGTCACCTGGTCATCTCGTCATCTCGTCATCTGCGCAACACGGG
>JACMIM010000022.1 GCA_014381165.1 Roseiflexaceae bacterium | reverse complement strand
CCACCTGACCTCCAAGCCGCATGGGAAGAGATCGAGGGCTACGCCAAAGCCTATGGTTTAGACTTCTACCCGATTATTTACGAAGTGCTGGACTACCGCACGCTGTATGAGACGGCGGCGCTCGGCGGCTTTCCTACCCGCTACCCGCACTGGCGCTTCGGCATGGAATTCGACCAGCTGATCAAGGGCCACGTCTATCTTCGCTCGACGATCTATGAGATGGTGATCAACACCAACCCCTCGTATGCCTACCTGCTCGAAGGCAATGAGCTGGTCACGCAGAAGATGGTGATGGCGCATGTCACCGGCCATGTCGATTTCTTCAAGAACAACATGTGGTTCGCCCACACTAACCGCAAAATGCTCGACGAGATGGCCAACCATGGCTCGCGGGTGCAGCGGATCATCGATCGCTATGGCTATGACGCGGTCGAAGGCTTTATCGACACATGTTTGTCGCTGGAAAACCTGATCGACTACCACGCGCCCTACATCAAGCGCCACGATTCGCAGACCGAGCGGCCGATCGTGGAGGACGACGACCCCGGTGTGGTCGAGGGGCTGAAGGTCGACCGTGGCTACATGAAGGGGTATATCAACCCGCCTGAGTTCATGGCAGCCCAGCGCAAGCGCATGGATGACGAGCAGGCCAAATCGCGGCGCTTCCCCGAGAACCCGCAAAAGGACGTGCTGCTGTTTCTGATGAACTTCGCGCCGCTGGAGCGCTGGCAACACAGCATCCTCGAACTGATTCGCGACGAGGCATATTACTTTGCGCCTCAAGGAATGACAAAGGTACTTAATGAGGGATGGGCTTCATTCTGGCATAGTGAAATAATGACGAAAAAGGCTGTGCGCGACGACGAAATCATTTCATTTGCCGACCTGCACTCAGGCGTGGTGGCCACTAGCCAGACCCGGCTAAATCCCTACAAGCTGGGCCTAGAACTGCTGCGCGATGTCGAAGACCGCTGGAACAAGGGCCGCTTTGGCAAAGCGTATGATGAGTGCGAGGATATTGCGCTTAAGAAGAACTGGGACAAGCAGCTTGGCCTGGGGCGGCAGAAGCTGTTCGAGATTCGCCGGCTGTATAACGATGTGACCTTTATCGACGAGTTCCTGACGCCCGAATTCTGCATGGAACACAAAATGTTTGCCTTCCGCTACAACCGTGACACCGACCTATATGAGATCGCTTCGCGCGAGTTCAAAGAGGTCAAGGAGAAGCTGTTGTTCCGGCTGACAAACTTTGGCCAGCCGTTTATCTATGTCGAGGATGGCAACTACAACAATCGCGGCGAAATCTACTTGCGCCACCGCCACGAGGGTATCGACCTGAAGATGGACTACGCCCGCGAGGTTATGCGCAGCATTCACACGATCTGGACGCGGCCTGTCCACCTGGAGACGCAGGTCGATGACAAGCGCCGCCTGATCTCGTTTGACGGCAAGGATTTCGCGGAGCGCAAGGTGGACTAACACCAACTCATCTACCACGAAGACCAGAAAGACCACGAAGAGCACGAAGAAAGAAGAGCAATTTCTTTGTGCTCTTCGTGGTTGTACGAGCGGTTATGAAATTGGAAGAAACAATTGCTGCCGCGCTCGGTCGGGCGGTGCAGGCGCTTGCCGAGGCCAGCCCGACGCCGCGCCTGGATGCCGAGTTGTTGCTGGCGCACACGCTGGGCTGGAGCCGGGCGCAATTGCTCGCCGAGGGCAGGCAGGCGCTCACACTGGAGCAGCAGGCCGCGTTCAGCGCGCTGATCGAGCGGCGGCGCAGCCTGGAGCCGGTAGCCTACCTGATTGGGCAACGTGAGTTCTATGGCCTTCAGTTCGAAGTGACCCCCGACACGCTCGTGCCGCGCCCCGAAACCGAACTGCTAGTCGACCTGGCGCTTGAGCTTGTCGGCCAAAGAACAAAGAACAGAGAACAAAGAACAAAGAACAAAGAACAGAGAACAGAGAACAGAGAACAATCGCCAATTCGTGCTGCCGATGTTGGAACGGGCACGGGCTGCATTGCCGTCGCATTTGCGCTGAACTGCCCGCAGGCTCAGGTGCTGGCGGTCGATATCTCAGCGGCGGCGCTGGCGGTGGCTGGGCGCAACCTGGCCCGCCACGGCCTGGAGCAACGGGTAACGCTGATTGAGGGAGATTTGCTGGCCGCGCTCAATCGGCCGGTCGACCTGCTGTTGAGCAACCCGCCCTATGTGATCATGGCCGAGATCGACGAGAATGTGCGCCGCCATGAGCCGCACCTGGCGCTGGACGGTGGATTAGATGGGCTGGATGTCTACCGGCGGCTGTTAGCGCAGGCCCCAGCCAAGCTGTTGCCCGGCGGCGCGATTGTGCTTGAGATCGGCGCGTGGCAGGCTGCTGCTGTGATGGCGCTGGGCGCGGCACACTTTCCCGGCGCACGAATCACTGTGCATCGGGATTTGGCTGGCCTGGATCGGGTAGTGGTGATCGAAACAAACGACTCAGTATAACCACCAAGGCACTAAGACACCAAGTTTTCATAAATCTTGGTGTCTTAGTGCCTTGGTGGTTACCTTTTTGGTCTTCGCGTCTTCGGGGTTAACATGCTTGTTAAGCTCAGGTCAAGATTGCCTATTGCACGGCATGAACCCATCGGCTATAATGCACATCGCTCTAGGGCTAGATATACAAACAGAAATGCAAAACCGGCCAGCCCCACACGGGGGCTGGCCGGTCGCAAACAACGCAGCCTTGAGCTAGCGCGCCTTGTTCATCGTGCGCAGGCACTTGGTGCAGAGCTTCAGGCGAACCTGCGAGCCATCGGCAATCGTCAAGGTCGCCTTCTGGACATTAGGCTTAAAAGTACGGTTGGTCTTGGGTGCGCGGCGGAACCAGCTGCCGCCGCCTTGGTGCTGAATGCTACGGCCATACACCGGGTGTTTGCCGCAAACTTGACAGGTAGCCATCTCTTGATAACCTCCTCGGACGCACCGAGTTTATACAATATTGCTTGACGCACTGATTTACCAATATACCACACCGAATAACGCTTGGCAAATGATCGGAGTATGTATGAGTGAGCCTGCGAACCAGCGGCAGTTGCCGGCGGGGAAAATAGAAGTTGCACCACGGGCGATCGCGACGATCGCTGCCGACACTGTGCGAACCTGCTACGGCGTGGTTGGGATGGCCCCGCGGAATCTCCGCGAGGGCGTGGCTCAGGTGCTGCGTTGGCAGGATGCGCACAAAGGGGTCGATGTGCATGTGCGCGGTGACGCGATTGTGATCGATTTGTATGTAATTGTTGCGTATGGCACACGTATTGCCGAAGTGGCCAAAAATGTTCGTGAGTCCGTCCACTATGCAGCTGAGCGTGCGCTTGGTATGCCAGTGGCCGAGGTCAATGTGCGGATTCAAGGCCTTCAAATGCAGGATCAAGCCTCATGAGTACAACCGAATATGCCGCCCCTGAATCCCTAGCCTGGCGCGGACATGACCTGCTGGGCGCGTTGCGCGCTGGGGCGCACTGGCTTGAGCAGCACGCCGAGCTGATTAACGCCCTGAATGTGTTCCCGGTGCCGGATGGCGATACCGGCACGAACATGTCGCTGACCATGAGCGGCGCGGTGCAGGATATCGAAGCCGATCCATCCTGCGCGGTGGTGGCCGACAAGGTGCGCTACTGGGCGACCATGCGTGGGCGCGGCAATTCTGGCATTATCCTCTCGCAGGTGCTGCGTGGCCTTTCGCTTGGCATGGCTGGCCACGAGACGATCGACGGCAAGATTCTGGCCGACGCATTGGCTCAAGCTAGCGCCACCGCCTACAAAGCGGTCATGAAGCCGATCGAGGGCACCATGCTCACGGTCATTCGTGAAACCAGCGAGGCCGCGCGCATATCCGCCGAAAGCGGTGCGGATGTCCATGGGGTGCTGTCCGCTGCTGTTGCTGGCGCAGACGCCTCGGTCGAGCGAACCCCCGAGCTGCTCAAGACGTTGCGCGACGCTGGCGTGGTCGATTCTGGCGGCAAGGGCCTGGCCATCCTGTTCGAGGGCATGCGCCGCTACGCCTTTGGCGAGTCGCTGGAAAGCGGCGTCGAGGCAATCGCCGCTCCAGCCATGTCGTTTGACGATATCCACGGCCCCGATGATTTTGGCTACTGTACCAACTTTATCATCAAGGGCCAAAACATGGCCTTCGAGCAGTTTCGCGCCGATGTCGCGGCCATGGGCGAATCGACCGTGATCGTTGGCGATGACGAGCTGATTAAGGTGCATATTCACATGCTCGATCCCGGCAGTGTGTTGTCCTATGCCTTGGGCTATGGCGCGCTCACCGGCGTTGAGATCACCAACATGGATATGCAGCGCGAAAACCTGCACACCAGGGCGCAGTCGACCCAGGCTACTGCGCAGGCTGCCCAGCTTGAAGACGATGCGCCCGAAATGATCGGCCAGGTGGGCGTGGTGGCAGTGGTACTTGGCGAAGGCTTTCGCAAGATTTTTCGCAGCCTGAATGTTGGAAAGGTGATCACCGGCGAGCAGCTCATGAACCCCAGCGCCGAGGAACTGCTCGCCGCGATCGAGCAGCTGCCGCAGCAGGACGTGATTATTCTGCCTAACAACAGCAATGTGATTATGACTGCGCGCCAGGCGGCCGAGCTGAGCGCAAAGCGGGTGGCAATAGTGCCGACGCGCACCATTCCACAAGGCATTGCGGCCATGTTTGGCTACAACTTCCAGGCAGATCTCGACGAGAACAGCCAGGCTATGACCGAAACCAGCACCCAGGTCAGCACCGCCGAGATAACCACGGCCGTGCGCGATGCAACCGTCGACGGTGTGGAGGTGCGCGCTGGCCAGCTGATTGGCATGGTTGATGGCGACATGGTGGCGGCCAACGAGACCCATAGCAAAGTCTACGATGCGCTCATGCAGGCCATGGATTTGCCCAACCGCGAGCTGGTGACGGTGTACTATGGCAAGGATACTGCGCCTGCCGACGCCGAGGCGCTCGCCGCCTACATTCAGCAGCAGAACCCCGTGGCATCCGTCGAGGTGCAGGCGGGTGGCCAGGGCTTGTATGACTACATCATTGCGGCGGAGTAGGGGCTGGCGGCTGGGAGCTTGGGGCTGGGAGGCTACCTGCTTCCCTAGTTCCCAGTCCCTAGCCCCTAGCCCTATACAAAGGACGTTCCCATGGCAAAGATAAAAATAGTCACCGACAGCGCATCAGATATCCCACTCAGCATGGCGCACGAGCTTGGGATTGAGATTGTGCCGATCTATATTCACATTGGCGACCAGTCGTTTCGATCTGGTTTGGATATCACCAATGAACCGTTTTATCAAGCCTTTCAAGATACCAAGCCAAAGATTACCACCTCGTCGCCGCCGCCAGTCGTGTTCGAGCAGTTGTACCGGCGGCTTTCGAACGATTACGACTACGTCTTTTCGATCCATACCTCGGCGCGGTTGAGCGCGACGCTCCAGGCTGCGCAACAGGCGAAATCGCGGCTGCCCGCCTCGGCCACGCGGATTGAGGTGCTTGATAGCAAGCTGGCCTCGATGGCGCTTGGCCTGGTCGCTATCCACGCGGCGCGGGCGGTGCGCGATGGCATTACGCCCGATAAGTGTGCCATGCTGATCAATCAGCTCATCCAGCACTGCCACATGGTCTTCTTCGTTGATACGATTGAGCACCTGGAGCAAGGCGGGCGGCTGGCCATGGCGCAGTCGGTGCTTGGCTCGATGCAGCGCATCAAGCCGCTCATGCTGCTGGATGAGGGTGAGATCGTGCCGTATGAGCGCACCCGCACGCGCGCCAAGGCGATCGAGGGCCTGTTTACCTTTATCGAGGATTTTCCACAGGTGCAGGAGGTGATCGCGCTCTACGCGACCACACCAGAGGATGTCGAGAAGCTGATGGAGAAGGTCGACCCGATCTTTCCACGCGACCAAATCCAGACGATGCAGTTTGGGCCGAGCATTGGCGCGCATCTTGGCCCCGGCGCGATGGGTGTGGCGATCTTCGAGGGCATTGAGCCGAAGCGGCAGATTATTCATCGCGGTGAAGAGCGAAAGGATGGATCATGATCCATATCGTCGTCGATAGCACCGTCGATCTCGACCCCGCTGTCGTGCAAGCCGCCGGTATCCGGGTCGTGCCGATTATCATCCATTTTGGCCAGGAAACGATGCTCGACACCGCGATATCGCGTGATGCCTTCTACCGTCGGTTGGTCGAAGCCAGCGAGATTCCGCGCACCGCCGCGCCTGGGGTTGGCATGTTCGAGCAGGTTTTTCGCGAGCTGGTGGCGCAGGGCGACCAAGTGCTTTCGATCAGTGTGGCTGCCCAGCTCTCGTCGACATTTGCGGCGGCGCAGCAGGGTGCGCGCCTGGTCGAGAACGGCGATATCCGCTGTGTCGAAAGTGGCACGACAATCGCCTGCTATGGCGAGATCGCGCTGGCGGCGGCGCGATCTGCACACGCGGGCGCAAGCATGGACGAACTACTAGCGCTGGTCGAAACGCTGAAGCTAAAAGCGGTAACATTTGTTGGGCTGGATACGTTGCGCTACCTGGAGAAGGGCGGGCGGATTGGCCGCATGCAGGCCTTTCTCGGCACCATGCTGGCTGTCAAGCCGATCATGGAGGTGCGAGCTGGCGAGATTCACCCGGTCGAACGTGTACGTACCACACAGCGTGTGCCAGGCCGCCTGGTGGAGTTGGCCAAAGATCGTGGTGCATACCAGGTGTTGCGCGTGATCTACACCACCGACCGCGCCGCCGCCGGGGTGCTGGCCGACCAACTGGCGCAGGCAGGCCTGATGCCGCGCGATCAGATTGACCTTGTGCAGGCCGGCCCCGCACTTGGCACCCATGTCGGGCCAGGCGCACTTGGTGTGGCAGGGCTGCTGCAATAGGGCTGTGTGAGCAAGGGCTGGGAGCAAGGGCTGTGAGCAAGGGCTGAGGGCTGAGGGTTGAGGGCTGAGGATTCGAACGTGTGAGCGGTACTGCTTCAATATTGAACTCTGAACTTTGAATTCACAGGGTATGGATACGAAAGACCAGATTATCGCGCTCGGGCGGGCGCTGAAGGTTGAGCAGCAGGCTGGCTACGCCGAGACCTTGCCAGGCGGCATGGCGCTGTTTCTCGATGCGTGGCGGGCTGAAGCTAATGGCGCGCTTTCGCACGAGCCGGTTCAACAGGTTATGGCGCTGCTCGACGGCTATGCTGAGTTCGACCCGACCACGCGGCGTGCCCGTGTCGATATTGCGATCGATGCGTTGCGCGGTATGTTCCGCAAGGCTGGTGAAGCTAGCACGCCAGCCGCCGAAACTAAACCACGCCCGGCCACTTCGCCGAAGCGTGCCGTCGCAGCCAAGCCACTTACGCTGGCCTCGCCGATCGCCGATGTGCCGGGAATCGGCAAGCAGAACGCTGTCGCCTTCCGCCGTCTGGAGGTTCGCACGGTCGAAGACCTGCTGTACCACTTTCCACATCGCTACGATGATTTCTCACAGCAGAAGCAGATCGCCGATCTCAAAATTGGTGAAGTCGAGACAATCACCGCCGAGGTGCTGGAGGTGCGCAGCTTTGGCATGCGGAATGGGCGCGGTGGCGTCGAACTACGGGTTGGCGACGAATCAGGCGTGTTAAAGGTCACGTTTTTTAATCAGCCCTGGATTGTCAAGCAACTACAGCTTGGCACCCGGATTGTGTTGAGCGGCAAGGTCGATAACTACATGGGCTTGCGCCAGATGGCTGGGCCGAAGTGGGAGCCGTTCACCAATGACGAACTCGTCCACACGGGCCGACTGGTGCCGGTTCACCCGCTGACCAAAGGGCTGATGGAGCGTAACGCCCGCCAGCTGATCAAGCAGTTGATCGACAGCATGGTGCCGCATGTCCAGGAGCATCTGCCGGAGTTGGTACGCCAGCGCGCCGGGTTGCTGCCGCTTCAGCGTGCGCTCCAGCAGATGCACTTCCCCGATAGCCGCGAGCTACTTGAGCAGGCTCGCACCCGCCTGGGCTTCGACGAGTTTCTGTATATTCAACTGGGAGTTTTGCAGCGCAAGGTGCTGTTCCAGGGCGAGCGCGGCTACGCTATGCCATTCGATGCCGCCATCCACGCCGATTTCCAAGCCAAGCTGCCCTTCACGATGACCGGCGCGCAGCAGCGGGCGCTGGCTGAAATCTTTGGCGACATGGCTCGGCCGGTGCCAATGGCCCGCCTGCTTCAGGGCGATGTTGGCTCCGGCAAGACCGTGGTGGCCGCCGCTGCCGCAGTCCAGGCGATCGCCAATGGCTACCAAGCCGCGATCATGGCTCCCACCGAGATTCTGGCCGAGCAACACTACAAAGGCTTGAAAAAGCTGCTTGGCGGCGTGGCAGTGCCCAGGGGTCAGGGGTCAGGGGTCAGGGGTCAGGAGCCTGATCTCCAAACCCTGGCCCCTAAACCCGCTGGCGAGGCCGCCATGTCGATCGACGAGATCAAGCGCATCTTGGGCATGATGCCGGAGGATGATCTGGATGGGGCGGGGGTGCGGGTGGCGCTGCTGACCGGCAGCTTGGGCGCGAAGGAGCGGCGGCGCGTGCTAGAGGCGATCGCGCAGGGCGATGTCGATCTGGTGGTCGGCACACACGCCTTGATCACCGAAAGCGTGCGCTACCACGCGCTGGGCATTGCGATTGTGGATGAGCAGCACCGCTTTGGTGTCGAGCAGCGCCAGCGATTAAAGGACAAGGGCTTTAACCCGCACCTGCTGGTTATGACTGCCACGCCCATCCCGCGCACACTCACGCTGACGATCTTTGGCGACCTGGACACCGCCATCCTGGACGAACTGCCGCCGGGCCGTCAGGAGATTCGTACCAGGTGGGTTACCTCGGTCGAGCGCGAGAAGGTCTACCGGCACATGCGCCGTGAGATCGAAAAGGGCCGTCAGGCTTATGTGGTCTGCCCACTCGTCGACGAAAGCGAGAAAGTCGACTTGCCCTCGGCTGAGGAAATGTACGTCAAGCTGGGTAGCGAAGTCTTCCCCGACCTGCGGGTCTGCCTGATTCACGGTAAGCTGCTGCCGCGCGAGAAGGACGAGGTCATGATCGCCTTCCGCAATCATGAATACGATATCATGGTGGCCACGGCCGTGATCGAGGTGGGCATCGACGTGCCGAACTCGTCCACTATGCTGATCGAGGGGGCCGTCCGCTTCGGCCTGGCGCAGTTGCACCAGTTTCGCGGGCGGGTGGGCCGTGGTGTGCATCAGAGCTTCTGTGTGCTAGTCAGCGACCGTGACAATGAGCAAACCAAGCAGCGCCTGGAGGCCATGGAGCAAACCACCGACGGCTTTAAGCTGGCCGAGATCGACCTCCAGCTGCGCGGCCCCGGCGAGTTCTTCGGCACGCGCCAGAGCGGCACGCCCGATCTCAAGGTGGCCTCGCTAGCCGACACGCGCCTGCTGCATGCGGCCAATCGCGAAGCCCAGGTTATCCTAGCCGAGGACCCCCGGCTCGAGAAGCCCGAACATGAGTTGCTCAAGAAAAAGGTCGATGCGTTTTGGGCCGAGACGCTGAAATCGGGGTAGGCGAGAGCAGAGAACAAAGAACAGAGAACAAAGAACGGAGGACAGAGAACAGAGGGTTGTTTGGTAGTTCTCTGTTCTTTGTTCTTTTTACTGCCCGCTATCCTCGGTTCCCACCACATCCAGAAACAGCTGCTCCAGCGAAACGCGGCGCGGCGTGAGGCCGTACAGCCGCGCGCCGCTGGCCAGCGCGGCTTCGGCCACCAGCGGAATGGCGTCTTCCTCTGCCAGCATGAACTCAATTGTGGTGGTGCTGGCCACCGCAACATTACCTGCTGTCTCGGCGGCCTGTCGGGCATCGTCCAGTCCCGCCAAGCCGGGCACACGCGCGAGCGCCGCCAGCAGCTCCGGCGTCACGCTGTCGACTGTCAGTGCGACGCGCACATGATCGGGCTGGAGATCGCGCAGCAAAAGGGTTTGCAACACGCGGCCCTGTCGGATGAAGGCTACCCGATCGCAGGTCGCCTCGACCTCGCCAAGTAGATGCGAGTTGAGGAATACCGAGGTGCCGCGCGCCTTTAGCTCGTGAATGATGCCGCGTACCAGCATGCGCCCAAACGGATCGAGCGCCGAGGTCGGCTCGTCGAGGAAGACCAGTTCGGGGTCGTTCAGCAGGGCCTGAGCCAGGCCGATGCGCTGGAGCATGCCTTTGGAGAAGCCAGACAATGGGCGTTTGGCTTGTTCGCTCAGGCCAACCATTTCGAGCAGTTCAGGAATACGGGCGCGGCGTGTAGCGGCGTCCATGCCAAACAGCCGCCCATGCAGATCGAGAAATTCGTTGGCCTGGAGCCACTCGTGAAAACGGAAATGCTCAGGCAGAAAACCCACGCGCGCCATGGCCTGTGGGTCGCCGGGGTTGCGGCCAAGCAACTGGGCCTGGCCAGATGTCGGCTTGACAAGCCCCAGCAGCATCTTGACCGATGTACTTTTGCCCGCGCCATTTGGCCCCAGAAAGCCAAATACCTCACCCTTCGGCACCTGAAGAGTGAGGTCGGCTACAGCAATTTTGCCGCCGTAGACTTTTTGAAGCTGGTTGGTTTCGATAACGTTCATAGAAGGGCTGAGGGCTAAGGGCTGAGGGCTAAGAGCGGCTAACTTCAGCCCTCAGCCCTTAGCCCTTAGCCTTTACTTGATTGATTCTGCCGCCACTATCAGCTCGGTCTGGTCGAGGCCAGTCGAGCCGAGCACATAGAACTTGCCCTCGCGCTGCCAGTACATGCTGAGGCCACGTTGCGACTCGTCATTGCCGCCGCGCATCAGCATGGCATTTGCGCCATTGACCTGCACCTGCTGAACCTGCGAGAGGTCGGCTGGAAAGGGCACGACCAGTGTGCTGGTCCAGTCGATATCGCGAGCCATGGCTTCGGCCTGAGCCGGTGCGGTGCCATAGATTTGCAGCAGCGCGCTACCGAGTTGGCTCAGATCGACGCCTTCGGGTAGGGCCACCTCGGGACTCGCGCCGCTGGTTAGGTCGAGTGTGTAGCCGCTGCCGCGCAGGCTGGCGCTCGCTACATTGCCGACACTGACGCGCACTGGCTCGCTACCCAGCGCGTCGGGGATGCTCACGTTCTGAATGTCGAGCAGGCGCAGCAGCTCGCGGGCCGATTCGACGTTGACCTGAAAGCTCATGTCCTGGCTGCTCCAGCCCTGGTAGTTGGTGGACACGGGCGCGCTGGGCAGCTCGGTCGGCGGGTTGAGCGCAAAGCCAGCAGCAGCGGCCTGCTCGGCACTGGCGAAGCTCTGCGGCGGCTGTGGCTCGCCGCCTTCGAACTGCGGCTCGCTGAGGAAGAGCGATTGACCGTCGAAGTTCAGGCTTTCGAGCTGTTGGCTGCGCTCCTGGCTGATCGGCACGAACACGACCTGCTGCACGCGGAAGATTTGCAGCAACTGGTCGGCGGCGGCGCGAACTGGCGGCAGGGCTAGCAGGCCGATCAGCACGGCCAGGGTGGCAATGCTGGTGATCCAGGCGCGGCGCGGGCCGCTGGAAGTACGGGTTGTCATAGGTTGCTCCTTGGCTGCGCGCTGGGGCGCAGTGGATATTGGAAGGCCAGATCTGAAACGGGCCAGTGCCGCTTCTGGCGCGGACACAGTGGGTGCAGCCAGCATTCTGGCCGCAAAATCGGCTGTTGTGCCTACTTCGGCAAGCATATGGCGGCAAGCCGCGCAGGTGCTCAGGTGGCTGGCAATGGTGGCGCGCTCAAACTCGGCCAGCTCGCCATCGAGAAAGGCGCGGATTCGCCCGTGGTCAAGACAGTTCATCGTTCAACCTTTGAAATAACTAGCCTTTTCGCCAGCATCAGGTGGTAGGCAATTCCGATTGCGCGAACGCCGCTGCGAAGGCCTTTTCGGCCCGTGCCAGCAGCGTGCCGACCGATCCAGGAGCTAGCTCGAGCGCTGCCGCTATCTCGGCGTAGGACAGGCCGGCGTAGCGCAGCAGCAGCAGGCGGGACTGGCGCTCGGGCAGGCTGGACAGAACGGCACGGACGCTGGCCTGCTCCTCGGCCCGTAGGAGTGCTACTTCAGGGCCTGGCTGCTCGGCTACTTCCAGCCGGCCCACGCGCTCGTCGCGTTCGCGGGCGCGCCGTTCGCCACGCAGGTTGTTGTAGCCACGGTTCAGCGCAACCCGGCACAGCCATGCTAGCAGCGAATCCTCGCCGCCGAGTTGCGGCGGCTGGTAGTACAGCGCCAGAAAGGCTTCCTGCACCAAATCCTCGGCCTGCTCGCGCGTGCCCACTAGGCCATACGCTACCCGGTATACTTGGCTGTGGCGGCGCAGAAATAGCGTGTCAAAGGCTGCGGCCTCACCCTGCTGGAATTGCTGTAGAAGCTGCGCATCTGCCTCACTCACATAAGCTCCTTCCGGCTGCCTCATAACTATAACACCGCCGGAGTGGATTTTGTGACAGCAGGCCAGCACGCCCGACCCGGTGATTCAGCATCGGGTGGGCAGGGTGTGGCGTAAACTTTTGCGCCGCGACCACGGCCACCGGATGAATCCGGCGTCTGCTACGCCAAAACGCGCTGAAGCGCGTTCACGCACGGCAACGCGCTTTAGCGTGTTTCGGGTGCTAATAGTGGGCTTCTAGCCCACGAGGCGACGGATGCAAAACGTTACCCCACACCCCGTTGTTGCGGCGCGTTTTGCAATGCACTATACTGCGTATCGGCGGGCAGATGGCAGTTCAGGTTCTTTTGGAGGAGTCGCATGACAACGATAGAGCTGGAAAGCGCCGACCTCGTGCTGGTGTCGCGTGAAGGGCTTCAACTTGATGTCGCGTCGCTCCAGGGCCTGTGGACCGAGGCGCAATATCTGAAGCTCACCGACCAGACCAACCATTTGATTGAATTTACCGACGGTGATATTGAGGTGTTGCCAATGCCAACCAGCCGCCACCAAGAGATTCTCGCGCTCCTCTTCGAATTACTGCTGATGTATGTCAGGCCGCGTGGCGGGAAAGTGCTTTTTGCCTCGCTTCGGCTCCAGATTCGTCCGGGCAAATACCGCGAGCCAGATATCCTGTTGCTGCGCGATAAAGCCGACCCGCGTTACCAGGATGCCTTTTGGCTTGGGGCCGATCTGGTCGTCGAAGTGGTGAGTCCCGATGCACCCGAGCGCGATACCGTTTCTAAGGTCGCCGACTATGCCGAGGCAGGCGTTCCTGAGTATTGGATTATCAATCCACTCGACGATAGCGTGACGGTGCTCGTGCTCGATGGCGCAGCCTACGCCGAGGTTGGCGTGTTCCGTCGCGGTGATGTGGCGCAATCTCGGCTGCTCGAGGGCTTTGTGGTCGAGGTGAATGCGCTATTCGATGCGGCGCAATGAGGCTGTGCGCAACACAATTGATCTTACTACCAGGACACCAAGTTCACAAAAGCTTGGTGTCTTGGTAGTAAAAGAGTCTACGATTCGCGCGTTGTGCTTGGCCCTTCGAGGCGCTCGCGCTCGTTGCGGCGGCTGGCCAGGAAGAGTGCCCCGCCCAGCGCAGCGCCAATCAGCACGACGCCCAGGCCAGGGCCGTCAGGCTCGTTTTCGCGGCCTGTGTAGCGCCCGCGCCCGATCGACTGGCTGCTAAAATCGCCCTCGATCTTGTTGTAGCCGCTGATTGGCCCGTACATATTGTCGGGCGCAGCTGGCGATTTGGGTTCGTCGGTCTTCTGCCCGCTAAATCCCATGCCCTGAATGAGCACATCGGTCAGTTCTGGCGAGAGCCGCTGTGAGCCGGCTAATAGTTTGCCCATTGCGGTCACTGCTATGTCGCGGGTTGGGTGCTCGGCGGCGCGCAGGATCGCGTCGGCGATCACATCTGGCTGGTAGATCGGCGGCGCGGGCATGGGCTTCACGCCCAGCTTGGTGCGGGCCTTGTTGAAGAAGGGCGTGTTGACGCCGGGCGGCATAATCGTGGTTACCGCCACCGGGATACCCGCGTGCTCCAGCTCGCTGCGCAGCGCGTCGGCCAGCGCGATCACGCCGTGCTTGGAGGCAGCGTAGGCGGCCTGAAAGGGAAACGCGCGCATGCCCTCGACCGATGAAATCAGGATCAGTGCGCCGCCCTGGCGCTTCAGATAGGGCAGTGCAGCTTTGGCGCTGTGAAACTGGCCCTGTAGATTGACCTTCAGCACCTGCTCGAACTCCTCCGGCGTAGTCTGCTCGACTGTGGCGTAGAGTGAGACGCCAGCCATGCCCACCCATGTGTCGACCCGCCCGAATGTGTGTGCGGCGTGGTCGGCTACGGCCTGCACCTGCTGGAAATCGGCGACATCGGCAACCTTGTACTCGGCAGCGCCGCCGTTGCGCCGGATTTCGTCCACCAGGGTGCGCAGCCCTTCCTCACTGCGGGCCGCAGCCACGACCTTCGCGCCAAGCTCGGCAAAGCGTAGCGCCGTCACGCGGCCAATCCCGCTGGACGCGCCCATTACCACCACAACCTGCTGGCTGATTGGTTTTAGTTCCATCGCTGCCCTCCTGCGTGAATGCTTGCTCTCACAGCGGTGTATGGCGCAAGGTATGTGCCAGGATATCTGTGTTCCGGCGCTTCAGCATTCCCGCGCTGAAACGCCGGGCTATTGGGTTTTGGGTTTAGAGGGTTGGCAGTTGCCAGTCGATCTGCGGCCTGCCGAATTCTGCAAGGGCGGCGTTGATGCGCGAGAACGGGCGCGATCCGAAGAAGCCAGTGCGCGCCGAGAGCGGCGAGGGGTGCGCCGACTGAATGACGACGTGGCGCGATTCGTCAATCAGCTTGAGCTTTTTGTGTGCATTGCCGCCCCATAGCACAAATACCGCCGGCTCGGTTCTGGCGCTGAGTGCGGCGATCACCGCGTCGGTGAAGCGCTCCCATCCCCGGCCCTTGTGCGAGTTGGCCTGGTGTGCCCGCACCGTCAGCGCGGTGTTGAGCAGCAGCACGCCTTGCTCGGCCCACGGCACTAGGAAGCCGTTGTTGGGCACGCGCAGGCCGAGGTCGGTCTTCAGTTCTTTGAAGATGTTGACCAGCGAGGGCGGCGGTGTGATGCCGGGCCGCACTGAGAAGGCCAAACCATGCGCCTGCCCGGTGCCATGGTACGGATCCTGGCCCAGGATGAGTACACTGGCGTCTTGATAGGCCGTCAAGCTCAGTGCGGCGAAGACCTCGTCTTCGGGTGGGTAGATGGCGTGGGCGGCGCGTTCCTCATCCAGAAACGCTGTGAGCTGCTGATAATACGGCTGCGCAACCTCGTGCTGCAAGACCGGCTGCCAGGACGGTGGGATGGAACGCATGCGGTCTCCTCGCTATAGGCTAGGTCGGGGCAGGGCATTCCGGGTGGCTACGTTGCCCCGTCGCCATCGACGATGATTGTGGGCGGTGTACCAGTGGCTTTGGCGTCGGCGACCTGAGTGGCGACCTGAGTGGCGGCTTGGTCCAGGCTAGCCGTGTCGATCGCCTCGGCCTCGTCGAGCAGTGCCTCGACTGTGCTTTGCGCAGTTGTTTCGGCGGCGCGGTCGGCGGCAACCTCGGCCAGCGCCTCGGCGGTGATATAGCCCTGTTCGGCGGCATGCCGCGCCATCGCGATGGTATCGTCGGCCAGGACGAGCGCGCTGCCGGTGGCGATCACCTGCTCGGTCAGCTGCGTGATCGCCGCGATACGTGTTGCTGTGGTATCGACGCTGCGGATGTACAGCGCACTGATGCGCTTGGGGTAGCGCCGCACCGCCTCGCTGTAGATTTCGGGGTCTTCCTGGCCGCTGTCGCCAATCAGAATGAATGACAAATCGGGGTAGAACTCCAGCACTTCGCTGATCGCGGCTAGCTTGTGGGCGCGGTGGCCAAACGGCAGCCGCTCAGGCGTGATGCCCCAATCGCGCAGAAACATTGCGCCCTTGGGCAGGCCGCGCAGCTCGAAGAAATCGACCAGCATGTCGTAGATGTTCCATGGGCTGCTGGATACATAGAAGATCGGGTCGACAAATGGGCCGGGCGGGCCAGCCTGTAGTGCCCGGTACAGCGCCGCCACGCCAGGGAAGATCAGCCGGCTTCGTGCGTTGCTCAGAAACACATTGCGTGCCATGCGCGTCAAACTGGCCGCGTCGGTCTTGACCACGGTGTCGTCGATATCGCTGATCACGCCAACGCGCGCGCCCGGCTGTGGCACGAACACCTCGCCCGTCGCCTGCACGGTCGCGCAATCGGGTGAGGCAGGCGCAAGCAGGGTCAGCTCGACCGCGTGCCAGGCCGTGTTGGTTGACAGGGGCTGGGCGGGGGCCATGCGCAGCTCGAAGAAGCCCTCGCGGTCGGCCTCGATCTCCTGTTCGGCCCCGGCGAAGCGGGCGCGCAACCGGGCGAATGGCACTTCGTCGGTTTCAAAGCGGCGGTAGATGTTCAGCAGGTTGCGCCAGACCGAATCGCTGTCGCTGGCGACCGTCGCGCGGCTGTGCTCCAGCACACGCCCGCGCAGCACGATCTGGTCGGCACGGCCATAGCCACGGTAGGGCGTAATCGCCAGCGGCTCGCGGCCAATCCGATCGTCGAGCTGGCGCGAAAGCCGCGCAAAGGCGACCTCGGCATCGTCGGAGATCGCTGCCATGATGTTGCGCCAAGATGACATAACGATTCCTTATTTGCAATACAGGAGAGATTTTAGCGCAACCGGCGCAGAGAATGCAGTGTTGAAAGTCTCTCTGCTCTTCCCGTATCCGCTTACATCGGCGGTGGTCATGCTGGCCGATTAACGCGGAGAAGTTGTCCTTTCAAATCGGTTACTGATACAAGTGTCGTATGGATACGCAGCGCTAGTCCTGCATAGTCGGGGTCGAAGGTACAAACAATGATACCAGAATGGTCCGGTTGCAATCGGTGGAGGCGGATAAAGTGCTTTCGGTTCATGGTAATCAAAACACGAGCTTGGTTCACGGCGAACGCAAGAACCGCTTCATCTGGAATAGCTTGCCCAGCCTTTCCTGCTTCAGCGGTTGTTAAGACATCGTGTTGTAGCCCTCGAAGTGCAAGAACAACTTGACTTGGGAAATTCTCGTTGGTGTAGATGTTGGTCATTGATTAGGCGGCTTCATTCTCGCTAATCTGCTGTTCCATCTCCTCGCGATGAGCACGGGCGTATGCCCATGCGTTGGATAGGTCTTCGGCCCGAAGTGCGGGATAATTTTGCAGCAGTTCGGCCTCCGACGAACCAAGGTGCCGTGCTTGCACCAGCAGCCATACAGGAATACGTGTGCGGACGATGCACGGCTCCCCGCCATTTACGTCCGCTCGGCTTTCGATACCCGGATAGGCATCGCCTAAATCGCGGGCGACCCACTGAAGAACTTGTGCCTTCTCAGCACGGCTGAGTTCCGCCAGAAGGTTTTCTACTTCTTGGAGCACCGTCATATAGTTTCCTTGGTTCGCCACTCAATAATGGTAGTGGCACTGAACGAAGTCAATTCGGTCATCGCCGACAACATAGACCAGCCGATGCTCTTCTGTGAGCCGCCGCGACCACACACCAGGGCCAAGATATTTGAGTGGTTCTGGTTTGCCAAGCCCAGTAAATGGGTCGCGCATGACTGCCTCGACAAGATCAAGCACTTTAAGCGCAACGCGCTGATTGGTTTCAACCCAGAAGCGCAAGTCCTCGCAGAATTCCAGTTGAAAGACAGAGTCCCGTTGTTCAGAAGCAGGCGTTGATACTTTATTCTTTTTCGATCTGGCCAAGGCCGACCTCTACACGCAGTTCGTCGATTGTTTGCGCTACGCCAGATCGTTGTTGAACCCGTGCAAGCGCCGTTAGTAAGCGCTCGGCATTGGCTGGCGAACGCAATAAGTGGGCCGTTTCAAGCAAGCTCTGTAACTCATCGGCAGCGATAAGCGCAACATCCGCCGCCCCGCGACGCTGAATAATAATGATCTCGCGGTCGTCGGTGACACTATCAAGCAGTTCAGCAAAATTGGCACGCGCTTGTGTATAGGTGGTTTGAATTGTCACGGCACCCCCTTCTATTGTACAGATATACTGTACAATAGAAGGAGATAAGCGTCAAGACAGAGTGCGGTGTTTGATTCGCGCCCTTGGCTGCGCTACTCGAACACGAGCGCCGCTGCCTGGGCCTCGATGCCTGGGCCACGCCCATACACCAGGTAGAGCGGTCGGCCATCCTGTGGAATGGGCGGGCCGCTGCGCAGCAAACGCGCGTCGGGGCCGAGCGCCTGAATCCCGGCAGCGGCCAGTG
>JACMIM010000202.1 GCA_014381165.1 Roseiflexaceae bacterium | reverse complement strand
GTTCCCTTTGGCAGCATCCCAGCCGAGCGGATCGCCGAGGGCACCCTGGCGCTGCTGGTCGGCGGCACGCCCCAGGCAGCAGGCTTCGCCGGAGCCTCCATGCCGCTGTTGTTCAAATGGGGCCTGCTGGCGCTGACCGCCTGGGGAATTATTACGTTGCCGTCCGCACTGCGGCGGCGCAACCGCCTGCTGGCCGAACGCGGCGTGCGCTTGGGTGATGCGGCGGCGGTGGCTGGCAATGGCGCCGTGGGTCTGTTTCTGCTGTTCGTGCTGCCTGATGTGGTTGGCACGCCACTCTGGGCCATGCTACGCTTTTCGCCCGATGTGGCGCTGCTGCTGATCGCTGGCGCGCTTAGTTCGCTGCTGACCGGTGCGTTGATTTTGCTGCTCATGCTGCGGGCCAAGGCTGGCCAGGGAACGCCAGCCACGCTTCCAGCCGAAGCTGCATAGAGCGAAATACTTTTCCGCGTAGCATCCGTAGTACCAGCACCGCGTACTCGCCAGGCGAGCTGCGCGGTGCTGTGGTGTTCAGAAAGCCATTGTAAGGATATACACACTATGTTCTTTCTGCCTGTACGCGACGAAAACCCCCGCAAGATTACGCCGTATGTGAACTGGATGCTGATCATTCTCAATCTGGTGGTGTTTGGCTTTCAGCTGCTGCTTGGCGAACGCTTTATCATCGAGTGGAGCTTTATTGCGCAGCGCCTGACCCAGTTCACAGCTGGCGAGGGCGACCCGCAGGTGCTGCTGACCTTCTTCTCGGCCATGTTCATGCATGGCAGCTTCGGCCATATCTTTGGCAACATGCTGTTTCTGTGGCTGTTTGGCGACAATGTCGAGGAAGCCTACGGCCACGCGCGTTACCTGGTGTTTTACCTGATCTGCGGCATTGCGGCGACCATCGCGCAGTATGTTACCGACCTAAGTTCGCCGATTCCCAACCTGGGAGCATCGGGCGCGATCAGCGGCGTGATGGGCGCGTACATCCTGATGTATGCCCGCGCCAAGGTGCAAATCTTCTTTTTCCCGTTCTCGATCTTCTTTGGCAACATCGGTGTGCCAGCCTGGCTGATGCTTGGCTTGTGGTTTCTCGCCCAGCTGACGCCCGCGCTGACGACGATGGGCCAGATCAGCGGCGGCGGCGTGGCCTACTGGGCGCACGTCGGCGGCTTTGTGGCTGGCCTGATCATCACGATAATCGTGCGCCCGCACTGTGGCCGCGAGCCGCGCTACCACAACGCCGGCTTGCCCCGCCAGACGGCCTGAATTCTTTTTCCACCAAGCCACAAAGGCGCGAAGGACGGATCGTCTGTCCTTCGCGCCTTTGTGGCTTCGTTTCGAGCGACAGTATTAGCCAACATCAAATAGCTGCTTGACGCCAACGATGTTATCAGCACCATAGCCCTGGGCTTTGGCGTTGGCATACACTGCCCGCACAGCGGCAAGGGTGGGCGTCGCGACGCCAAGCGCTTGGGCAGCGGAAAGCGCATAGCCGAAGTCTTTTTCCACAAGGTCGATTGGAAACATGGGCGCGTACTTGTGGGCGGCCATGAGTTTGCCGCCAACCTGGAGCGCCGGGCTTGTCGTCGGCAAGGTGTTCAGCACCTCGACCGCGCGGTCGGGGGAGATGCCCTGCTTTTCCAGCACCACCAGCATTTCGGCCCAGATAGCCACTTGAACGCCGTATTGTGCGTTCACCGCCAGCTTCATCGCCGCAGCTGACCCGACCGCGCCCAGGTGGTGAATTACGCTAGATGTTGTTTCCAACACAGCCCTGACGCGCGACACTGCGTCGGCCTCGCCACCGAGCAGATAGATCAGCTGCCCTGCTTCCGCCTGCGGGCGCGTGCCCAGCACCGGCGCTTCCACAAAGGCCGCTCCGGTTACAACAACGTTGCTGGCGAGTAGCTTGACCCATTCAGGTGTCACCGTGCTGGATTCGATCGCAACGGTGTTTGTACCCAAGCTGTGGATCGCCCCAGTGTGATCGGCAAGCCAGATCTCGCGTGATGCGTCGTCGTCGCGCACCATGCTGATCACCACATCCGCACCGGCGGCAGCAGCGCGTGGTGTTGCGGCAACCTGTGCGCCATCAGTCTGCAAGGCCGCTGTCCGCTCAAGCGACCGATTGTACACGGTGACAGCATAGCCAGCGTTGAGAAAATTGCGCGCCAGGCGCGAACCCATTGCGCCCATGCCAAGTACTGTTACTTTTACCACGCTCGTACTTCCTCTCGCCGGGCGTGTACTCGCCCAAGCCTACATCGCACCAAATTGTGCCTCCAGCCGCTGAACTGTACCATACGCATACCTGGACATAAAGACCTCGACGCGCATTTCATTCGTGCGTATAATGCACGAATGGATACCAACGCCTTAGCCATTTTTGTGGATGTGGTGCGAAAACGCAGCTTTGCGGCAGTCGCGCGCGATCGCAATGTAGACGCAACCACAATCTCACGTACCATCGCAGCGCTGGAGCATGAACTCACGGTGCGGCTGTTTCACCGCACCACTCGGGCAATCCAGCCGACCGAGGCGGGCATGGTGTACTTTGAGCGGATCGAGCCGTTGGTCGATGAACTGATTCGGGCGCGGCTGATCGCCGCCGAGATTCAGGAACGGCCGCAGGGAGTGTTGCGCGTGGCCTGTCCGGTCAGCTTTGCCGAACTGAACGTCATTCCGTTGGTGCCAGAGTTTGCGGCGCAATATCCTGAACTCACGTTCGAGTTTTTACTTACGGATGCACCACTAGACCTGATTACCGAACATCTAGATGTAGCGATTCGCGTCGGCCCATTGCGCGATTCGACAATGATCTCTCACAAGCTCTGCCCGATGATCGCGCGGGTGTGTGCCACACCGGGCTATTTGCAAGCTCACGGGCGGCCCGCAACGCCGGCTGATCTGGCGACGCATGGTTGCTTAGTACTGGCACTGCCGGGCTTCAGCCGCAGCAATTGGAAGTTTACAAATAACGCCGGCCAGACGCAAGAGGTTAGGATCAATGAGCTGCTCCGTACTTCGAACGCGATGGCGCTCAAGCAATGGGCACTGGCGAGCATGGGGATTACGCTACAAGCGCGCTGGATGGTGGGCAGGGAATTGCGCGATGGAACGCTGATTGATGTGTTTCCGGAGTATGCGGTGACAGCAGCGTTCGACGATGCAGCGGCTTGGCTGCTGTATCCATCTCGCACGTATGTTCCACAGAAAGTCCGAGTCTTTGTAGATTTCCTAAGGAGACAGTTCAAGGATGGCCCACCATGGGATACGTAGACAACGATGCAGAAGCCAACACCCGCCGCTCAATCGTGGGTGTCGCCGAGGCGGGTCGTTTGCCCGGTGTATGGTGTGCTGATGGCGCTCGACTGACGATACCACACCCGAACGATTTGATACACCGAAAGCGCCATACTGGGCGCATCCATTTTGACTTTGGGGCTTTCTTCCTCGCCCGGTAAGTGTGACAGAATCACCGTTTCGATGTTAATCACGTCGATCTGGTGTTGCTCGACCCAACGGTTCGCGCGGCTTACGAGTTCGTGCAGGTTCTCGTAGCCCTTGAAAGAAATACGTGGGCCTTGGCGCTGCGGAATAAAATCTTGAAACGCGATCACGCGCGACTCCTTACCCGGCGCTGAAGCGCCGGGCTAGTGGGTTTGGTGTTCACCAAGCAGATACAGGCGCTTTTTTGCTAACCTTGCTGCCTGTGTGTCTTTGTGGTCGGATCGCGTTACGCCCGCTCGATCGCCCGCCCGAGCTTGTCGATCAGCTCGTCGATCTGCGCTCGCTCGATGATCAACGGTGGCACAAGCCGGATGATGTCGTCGCCCGCCGTCACGAGCAGCAGGCCCTGCTCATGCGCCAGCGCGCGCACGCTGGCCGCCGGTACGTTCACCTGCACGCCGCGCATGAGGCCGCGCCCACGCAGCTCGGTCACACGCGGCTGGCTGGCCATCAGATCGTGCAGGGCTTCATCCAGATAGCCGCCGACCTCGCGAACATGCTCGAGAAAGGCCGGGGCAGCGATTTTTTCGACCACCACCTTGGCGACTGCGGCGATAAACGGCCCGCCGCCAAAGGTGGTGCCATGGTCGCCAGGCTGAATTGCGTCGGCCACGGCCTGGGTCATCAGGATCGCGCCGATCGGAAAGCCCGCGCCCAGCGGCTTGGCGATCGTCATGATATCGGGCGTGACGCCGGACAGCTCGTGTGCCCACAGCGTACCAGTGCGCCCCAGCCCGCACTGGATTTCGTCGAAGATCAGCAGCGCGCCCACCTCGTCGCAGCGCTGGCGCAGCGCCGCCAGAAACTCTGGCGTAGCCGTGCTGATGCCGCCCTCGCCCTGGATCGGCTCGATCAGCACCGCGCACACGTCCTCGGCGATCGCCGCGCGCGCCGCCGCCAGATCGTTGAATGGCGCAAAGCGCACCCCTGGCATGACGGGCGCGAATGGCAGCCGGTACTTCTCGCGCGCTGTCACTGCCACCGCGCCCATGGTGCGCCCGTGAAAGCTGCCCTCGAAGGCGACCACCACATGCTTCTCGGCCTGGTGTAGCTCGTACTGTAGCTTGCGCGCCAACTTCAGCGCACCCTCGATCGCCTCCGCGCCACTATTCGAAAAGAACACCCGATCGGCAAATGATAGCTCGACCAGCAGCTGCGCTAGCGCGGCCTGCTCGCGGGTGTGGTACAAGTTCGAAACGTGAATCAGGCCCTCGGCTTGGGCGCGAATAACGGCGGCGACATCGGGATCGGCATAGCCAAGTGCGCTTACGGCGATGCCCGCCACGCAGTCGAGATAGCGGCGGCCCTCGGTATCGTACAGATAGCAGCCCTGGCCGCGCTCCAGCACGAACTCGGGGCGAATATATGTTTGCAACATGTATGCATGGTCGGCGTCGATTATCTCGCGGGTCTGCATGGCGTCTCCTTGGTTGCTGCGGCCAGATGCGCAAAAGTATAGCATAAAGGAAATGCTACTTGACAAACTAATAATATTAGTCTATAGTCTATATATATTAGTAAAGGAGCTATACAATGAACGTAACACATCACGGCAGCTATCTCACGCCTGGCGGCTGAAGCCGCTGGCTGGGGTGAGGAAGCCCGCCTGCGCGGGCTACCCGATTCATGAGGGAAATTTCATAAGTACCGGGCTATTTGAACGATTGGACGAAGCTGCCTGTCGCTAGATCTGCGTGTCGCTAGATCTGCGTAATGCCAGCACCCATTAGCCCGGCGCTTCAGCGCCGGGAAACCCTGAATGAGTAAAGGAGCTACACAATGAACGTAACACATCACGGCAGCTATCTCACGCAGCTCACCCGCCTGGGCGCATTTAGCTGCTATCTGGTGCGCGACGACGATGGATTCACGTTGGTCGACACTGGCCTTTCGGGAAGCGCCCCAGCTATCATCGCGGCGGCAAAGGAACTCGGCATGCCAATTGTACGGATTGCTATCACGCACGCACACATCGATCACGTCGGTTCGCTGGACGCGCTGCACGGCCTGCTGCCCCAGGCTGACGTGCTGGTTTCGGCGCGCGACGCACGGTTTATGGCTGGCGACATGACACTCGACCCGAGCGAGCCGCAGGCCAAGCTGCGTGGCGGATTCCCCAAGATTGATACCACACCAACACGGCTGTTGGCGCAGGGCGATCGCGTTGGCTCGCTGGAGGTCGTGGCAGCACCAGGCCACACGCCCGGCCAGGTCGCATTCTTTGACACACGCGACCGCACGCTGCTGGCGGGCGACGCTTTTTATTCGGTCGGCGGGGTGGCGGTGGCCAGCACCATGCGCTGGTGGTTCCCGTTTCCGACACTGGCAACCTGGCATGCGCCCACCGCACTGGCAACAGCCCGCAAGCTGCGCGACCTAGCCCCAGCGCGGCTAGCGGTTGGTCACGGGCCGGTAGTCGCGCAGCCCGGCGCGGCGGTCG
>JACMIM010000201.1 GCA_014381165.1 Roseiflexaceae bacterium | reverse complement strand
GTCGTGGGCGACAGTGTTCTCCGGGGCCAAATCGCTGGGCCAGGCTGTAGCAATTCGGATGACGATGACGACGATGACGACGATGGCGATGACGACGATGGCGATGACGACGATGGCGATGACGACGATGGCGATGACGACGACGATAACGATGATGATGGTGGCGGCGCACCAGCAGTAATTGTGATCGAGCGCCCGGCCCCGCCGAGCGTGATCGTCGAAAATGGCGTCTCCTTCGTCGTGATGGCGCTTAACATTACCAATACCAGCGCCCGTGCCCGCAGCACATTCCTGGTGCTCGACCTTAATAGCCTCGATCTTGCAGAGTTGCGCTTTCTTGAAGGAACAGGCTATGTTAGCGAGATTATCGGCAACCAGGTGATCATTGGTATCGGCCAGAATAATATTCTGAACAGCGAACGGATCAGCCTTAGTTTCCGCTTCAAAGTGCGGGTCACGGTGCAGATTGAGCAAACGGTGACGATCAGCTATCGCCTACGTTATGCCGATAGTAATGGAACCAACGAAACAGATGTTGTGGTGCTCCCGGTGATCGTACCGCCGAGCAACACGACACCCACCTCGACGCCGGCCCCAGGATCGAGCCCCACGCCGACGAGCACAGGGGCCACGCCGACGCCAAGCCCCACAAATGGGCCAAACCAGGTGGTGATCAGTATCCCACGGCTGACTGAGGCTGATATTGATTTACGCTTCCGTATGCGCTGGCTACGCGACAACGGTCTTCGCATCTATGGGCTGCCCCTGACACGGGCAGTCGTTCTCCGAAGTGGTATTGTGGTGCAGTATTTTGAGCGGGCCCGCTTTGAATACAACCCGCTCTTTGCAGGCACCGAAAATGAGGTGTTGCTTGGGTTGCTTGGGGTCGAGTTGGGCTTTTCACGGCCACCAAGTGCTCCGCCTAGCGACCCAGACGAGCAGGCCTGGTACTTTGCAACTACCGGCCAGTTGATCGCACAGCCGTTCCGTACGACCTGGCGCGATGAGGGCGATTTACGTTTGTATGGCTATCCAATCGGCCCGGCCTTTGTTAACGACGCTGGCCTGTTGGTGCAGTACTTCCAGCGGGCACGCATGGAGGCTTCTACGAG
The DNA here is from genome assembly GCA_014381165.1 of Roseiflexaceae bacterium. Taxonomy (GTDB): domain Bacteria; phylum Chloroflexota; class Chloroflexia; order Chloroflexales; family Roseiflexaceae; genus JACMIM01. The sequence continues at coordinate 3,162 of JACMIM010000201.1, read as the reverse complement.
CGGGGGCGGGCAGCAACAGCTGATCTTGCTTGGCCTGCTTGGTGAGGAAGTGCTTATTGCCCGTGGTGGTGAAATCGACGACGATGATGATGATGATTAATTGAGCAACGGCGGTCAGTCGAGGGTGCTGCTTATCTACCTGCAGTGCCCTTCGACTGACCACTTTGGCAACGCTGTCACGGCCTAAACTGACATAAAGTCAGCTTGTCCCAATTGCAGGGATTGTTCCTCCACAAGCCGAAGCTTATAAAATAAAAAACCTCGGGTGCCAAGACGCTCAGGCTTTTTTCAGTCTGGTTCGGCAGTCAAGAATAGTGCGGCTGCGCTGCCTCTGCTCCCATCGGTGGTGCGGTGCATAGGCAGCCATAGTATAACACGCACCTTCAGCGTCAGGTTTACAATTCATATTAAAGCAAACTGCGTACAAAACTGCGTACAGTCAGCCTGTCTACATGGGTTATGGTATGTCACGACCTGTCCATAAAATACTTAGTTTTTCCTCATTCTTGTGGTATAAAGACCTCAATAGTCCTTACAGTAATATAACCGTCCATCATCCAAACGTTCTTTCCAAGCAGATGGTCGCGCGTTCGCATCGCGTCGCCCGCTCCACACAAAGACGCGGAATACTGAAAATGTATTCCGCGTCTTTGTGTGTTCCGAGAGCAGATCCGGAGCAACGGGGGGAGAAGCGTGATGCGGCAACTGTGGAACAGCAATGAGAAGCGGTTGCGGCTCAGATTAAACTGAATGCTCGCAGCTTATACCCCTAGCAGTTGGGCGACCGTAGCCCTGGTCGGCAAGCATTTCTTGGATATCGCCTCCACGAGCTGACGTAGTCACAATTCCGAAGGCGTTGTTCGCTCGCTTGACCAACGCCTTGAGGCGAGCGTAGCCGACGTATGGATAACATCGAAATCAGAAATCACCGTGTTTCACGGCGTCACGGTAGCTCGCGTAATTGGAGCATTGTCGCCGCATCGAATGGATTGTTCCCGGCCCGTAGCTGCTCGACCCAAGCTATTCGGGCAGGCACAAGATCCGCGTATTGGTCCTCTTTCGCCCAGCGAATGAACGCCTCGAAGTCCTCGATAGCGCCCGCGGTATTACCGGTGAGCGCTCGCGCGAGGCCGCGGCTATCGCGAATGCCGCCATTGGCCGGGTCGAGCGCCACGGCGCGCTCGCAGGCGGGCAGCACCTCCTGGGCGTGGCCGAACAGGCTGCCACGCCAGCAGAGGGCATTCCAGTTTTCGGCGGTGAGCAGGCCGGAGTCACTTGCCTCCAACACCTTGAATGCCTGTAGGGCGGCAGGGCCAGCGCCGTTCTCGGCGAGCTTGAGCGCAACTTGCGATGCGATCGGCACTGTAATGCGCTCGGGGTTCAGGCGTCGCACCTGTTCCAGAAGTGTCAGCGCCTCATCAACACGCGATTGATTCAACAGGACGAAGGCTCGTCGTAGTGCCGTCTCGATTGTCTCGCGCTGCCCAGCATCTTGCGATGCCGACGCGTCGGCGGACGACGGGCACGTCTGGCGCGTCGCACCTTGGCTCTGGCCCATATAACGCTGCCATTCGTCCGCAGTTACGTTACGGCCAGCGGCGCGACAGGCCAGGGCGCGCAGTTCAGCCGTGTCCATGCGGTACAGCCTGGTCTCCTCATACCCCGTGACCAGCAGCTTGCCGGAGGCATCGAAGTGCTCGGAGCCATATTCGCCCACCTCGGTGAGCAGCCAGCGCCCGTCGGGGCTGAACTGCACAAAGCCCACTTTGTTCGGCCCTTCGAGCACAACCTGCGGGATCGAGAGGTCACCTAGCGAGAGATCCCACAAACGCACAGCGCGGTCCTCGCTGCCCATGGCGAGCCAGTTGCTATCGGGGCTAAAGTCGAGCGTCAGCACGCGCGCACGGAAGCCAGTAAGGACAGAGGTCTTCTGGTCAGGGCTGTCGAGGTCAACCAGGCCCGCCGTGAAATCCCAACTGACCGCCGCCGCCCAGCGCCCATCGGGGCTGAAGGCAACATCGAAGACACGACCCTTGAACTGCAGCTCGATGGGCGCTTCCTCGGGGTTGGCGACGTTCCATATACGCGCGGCGTAGTCGCTCTCCCAGGTTCCGCTCATCACGCGCTTGCCGTCGGGGCTGATCGCCACCGCGCGGATCGTTCCCGTAAGCCCGCCTCCTGCCTCTAGGATAACGCTCTGCGTCGGCGGCAAGCTGCCTCCGAGGAACCACACTTTTACGCGCCCATCGGCGTGGCCTGCTGTCGCAAGCCGCTGCCCATCGGCGCTCAGATCTGTGTCGCGTACCGGGCCATACTCATGCGCCTGCCACTCGGCAAGCACTGTACCGATCGCGCCGTCATCCAGCGACCAGAGGCGCACCCAGCCATTGGTATCAGCGCCGATCAGCCAGCGCTCCTGCGGGTCGAAGCTCGGCATCGCCCAATAGACCCCCGGCAACAGTATGGGAGCGTCAGAGGGGTGCTGCATGTCCCACAGGCGCAAGTTCGTGTTGTTGTTGTCTAGCACCGCCACCCATCGCCCGTCGCGGCTCACCGAGATGCCGTAATAGGTGCCGTCGCTCACCAGCAAGTGCTGGGGGTATGGCTGCTCGCCCGGCGCAAGCTGCCAGGTGTGTACGCCCTGCGACTGGTTGGGGCCACTCAGCACCTCAGGGTCGGCGGCGAAGAAGGGCACCTCCCACTCGCGCACTGCGCCGGTCTCGTCTGCGGAGACGAGATGGGTGCCGTCCGAGCTGAACGCAACGGCGACGATGGCAGCCTCGTGGCCGCGTAGCAGGCGGGCGGGCGCGAAGAGATTGCGCATATCCCAGACGCGCACGATGCGGTCGTCGCCTGCGGTCACAAACCATCGCCCGTCGGTGCTGAAGGTGCTCGCAGAGCCAACTAATGCTATGGCAGGGAGCGCGACTGGCTGCTGTGTCGTAACATCATCACGTTGCAGATCGCGCACAAACGTTACCTGCCCCGGCATTGCGAACCAGCGACCATCCGGACTGAACTGGGGATAGGTGACCCATTCACTGCCGCTAAAGTCAGTTTTCGGCGGCTCGGTCTGCGTCATATCCCAAAATGCCAGCCCAAGGCCCGTACGGCCTGCGGCGAGCCAGCGGCCATTGGGGCTGAGCGCAAGCGTGATCACGT
>JACMIM010000200.1 GCA_014381165.1 Roseiflexaceae bacterium | reverse complement strand
GCTGGCAAGGGCTGCGGCGAGCTGGCCGCGTTGCGCCGGGACGGGCTGAGGGCTGAGGGCTGAGGGCTGAGGGCTGAGGGCTGGGGGCTGGGGGCTGAGAGCGCCAAAGCCTTTGTAAGGGCGAAGCATTTGCCCAATAGATCGCTTCAGTGCTGGCCACGCGCCACACGCAGGTGATCGGCTTGCGCTTGTCGCTGGGTGCAAATGCTTCGCCCGCCCCACCACCAGCCACGCGCCGCACGCGCTTGATCGGCGTGCGCTTGTCGCTGGGTGCAAATGCTTCGCCCACACAAAGGACACACCATGAACCCACCAACCGCACACATACTCCCCTCGATCCTCACCCACGCTGGCCGCAGCCTGGCCGACAACTACGCCTGGTTGCAGGACAAAAGCGACCCCGAGGTGCTGGCCTACCTTGCCGCCGAGAACGAGCACACTGCGGTGGCGCTGGCCCATACCGCCGCACTCCAGGAAACGATCTTCCAGGAGCTGCGCGGGCGAATCAAGGAAGATGACAACAGCGCACCCCAGCGCCGTGGCGATTATGCGTACTACACGCGCATCGCCGCTGGCCAGCAGTACCGCACGTTCTGCCGCCGTGCGCTTGCGCCTGACGCCCCTGAACAAGTGCTACTCGACGAGAACGCGCTGGCCGAAGGCCACAGCTACTGCCGCGTCCGGATCTTCGACCTAAGCCCCGACCAGCACTTGCTGGCCTACGGCGTGGACACCACCGGCGCGTGGGTCTACGATTTGTACGCGCTGGACATGGCCAGCGGCGCGACGGTCGCCGGGCCGATCGCGAATGTGGGCTACACGGCAGCCTGGGCCGGCGACAGCCGCACGCTGTTCTACACTATCTTCGACGAAGCGCACCGGCCCTTCAAGCTGCTGCGCCATCGGATCGGCGCGAGCCAGGCCGAGCACACACTGGTGTATCACGAAACCGACGACGCGCTGAACGCCGAGATCGGGCGCAGCACCAGCGGCGCGCTGCTGGTGCTGACAGTCGCCAGCCACACCACCAGCGAGGTGCGAATCCTGCCAGCAGCGCAGCCGGAGGGTCAGTTCCAGCTGATCGCACCGCGCCAGCCCTGGATCGAATACTATGTGACGCACCATGGCGATCAGTTGCTCATTCGCACCAACGAGCAGGCCGAGAACTTCAAGCTGATGGCCGCGCCGCTGGCAGCCCCCGCGAGAGCCAATTGGCGCGAACTAATCGCGCACCGCGCCGACACACTGCTTTCTGATGTCACACCCTTTCAAGATTATATCCTGCTACACGAGCGCAGTGGCGGCCTGATTCAGTTGCGCGTCGCCGCGCCAGATCTGGGCAGCGCGCGCACGGTGGCCTTTCCCGAGCCGACTTATGACGTAACGGCGAGCGACGAGTGGGGCCACGATTTCGCCAGCTCGACGGTGCGGCTGGCTTACAGCTCGCTGGTCACGCCCAATTCCAGCATCGATTATGACATGGCCGACGGTGTGTGGCGCGTGGTCAAGCAACTGGAGATTCCCAGCGGCTACAACGCGGCACTGTATGTCTCCGAGCGCCTGGAGGCCACCGCTGCCGACGGGTCGCGTGTGCCAATCTCGCTAGTCTACCGGCGCGACCGGACGCCCGGCGGGCCGCTGGTGCTGTACGGCTACGGCTCATACGGCTTCAGCATCGAGCCTGAGTTCGATGCCAAACGTATCAGCCTGCTTGACCGGGGCTTCGCCTATGCGATCGCGCACATTCGCGGCGGCAGCGAGTTGGGCCGGGCCTGGTACGAGCAAGGCCGCCTGCTGCACAAAAAGAACAGCTTCAGCGATTTTATCACCTGCGCCGAGCACCTGGTAGCGCAGGGCTACACCGCGCCCGAACGGCTGGCAATCATGGGAGCGAGTGCCGGTGGCCTGCTGGTTACTGCGGTCGCCAACATGCGGCCCGACCTCTGCCGCGCGGTGGTGGCGCTGGTGCCATTCACAAATGTCGTTACAGCCATGCTCATGCCCGAACTGCCGCTGACTGTGCCAGAGTATGAGCAGTGGGGCAACCCCGCCGACGACACGGCGTACACATACATGCTTTCGTACTCGCCCTACGATAACATTCAGCCGGTCGATTACCCACATATGCTGGTGCGAGCTGGCCTGAGCGACCTCCAGGTGCCTTTCTGGGATCCCGCAAAATATGTGGCCAAGCTGCGCACCCACTCAACCGGCGAGCGCCTGCTGCTGCTGCTCATGAACATGGGCGCGGGCCACGGCGGCGCGTCGGGCCGCTACGATCACCTGCACGAGGACGCGCTGAATTACGCCTTTCTGATCGATGTGCTTGAAGAATCTCCCCAGCGTTAAAGCGCCGGGCGTGTGGTACAATATCCCTACATGTAATGGCGCTGACGGAGACGAGTACGAGGAGCAAGGCTGGCCCAGCGAGCGCGCAAACGGTGCAAGGCGCGCCCACCCTCCCGCCGAATATCCCTCCCGAGCCGGACGGCGAACGTTGGCAGGGCTAAGGACTAAGGGCTAAGGGCTGAATGAACTCGGTTCAGCCCTTAGCCCTTAGCCCTCAGCCCTCAGCCCTTCACCAAGTAGCTGCTCCCGCCCTCGCCCGGCGTTACCAGTGGCGGCGATGTGTTAGCATCGCACGAAGCGCGATCTGATTCCAGATGTTGTGATCGCGTGCGGGTTGTTCGGCAATCTGCATGCAATCTGTAATCGGTCGAAGCGGGGTGGTACCGCGGGGTTTTTCGCCTCGTCCCTGGTTTGGGGGCGGGGTTTTTTGCGTGTTCTGTTCTTTGCGCGGGGCGTCGCTGCGCACACAAAGAATAGTATGTTTGGAGGCATGATGGCATTCAAATCTGTCGATACGCGCGTCTCGTTTCCGGCGCTAGAGCGCGAGTTGGGCGAGTGGTGGAAGCAGAACGACATCGTCAAGAAGTCGCTTCAGAGCGGCGACCGCGCCCGGCCGTTCATCTTCTTCGAGGGGCCGCCCACTGCCAATGGCAGGCCCGGCGTCCACCACGTCGAGGCGCGCGTGACCAAAGACCTGATTGTACGCTACCAGCGCATGCGCGGGCGGCATGTGATCGGCGCGCGCGGCGGCTGGGATACCCACGGCCTACCGGTCGAGGTCGAGGTCGAGAAGGAGCTAGGCTTCAAAGGCAAGCCCGATATCGAACGCTATGGCATCAAGGAATTCAATGCCAAATGCAAAGAGAGCGTCAACCGCTATGTCGATCAGTTCGAGCAACTGACTGAACGAATCGCCTTTTGGCTCGATTTGGAGCACCCCTACCGCACCTACGATAACAGCTATATCGAATCGCTGTGGTGGATCATGCAGCAGCTCTGGCAGCAGGACGCGCTGTACCGCGATTACAAAACGACCTGGCACTGCCCACGCTGCGGCACCACCCTGGCCGACGCCGAGGTTTCGCTGGGCTACGAGGACAACACCGACGACCCCTCGGTTTGGTTGCGCTTTCGCCACCAGCCCTCGGGCCACCCGCTCGACGCGGTGCTGGCCGACGCTGCGCTGCTGGCCTGGACGACCACGCCCTGGACGCTGCCGGCCAATGTGGCCCTGGCGGTCAACCCCGATGCGGAATACGTGGTGGCCGCGCTCGGAAGGGCGCAGCAGGCGTCCGACACAGATACCGCTGAGACGGCAACGCCGCCTGCTGCGCCCCTCCATGGCGACGACGCCTACGCATCGGAACGGGTGGTGATCGCCGCCGCGCTGGCCGATCGGGTGCTGGGCGAGGGCGCGTACACCGTCCTGGCCACGCTTTCCGGTGCGCAGCTGCGCGATGCCCGCTACCAAAATCTGTTCACAGGCGTGGCCAGCGCGGGCGATACGCCAAATCTGGCCCAGGCCTACCGCGTGGTAGCCGATGACTTCGTCTCGCTCGACGATGGCACTGGGATCGTGCATATCGCGCCAGCTTATGGCGATCTGGAGATCGGGCGGCGCTACGGCCTGCCCACGCTGTTCTCGGTC
>JACMIM010000199.1 GCA_014381165.1 Roseiflexaceae bacterium | reverse complement strand
TTCGCATTTCTGCTGGTCGTCGAGTTCGTCCAGCGCGGCATGACGGCTTGAGGGGCGGGGACAATGAACAAACATAGCTCAATCAAATCCGCCGGGTCGCTGCTAGAACGGGCTTCGGAAATGTATGATTTCGGCGCTGCGTTGCGCGGTGGCCCTGTGCCTGTCGCGCCGGAGGTTGCACCCGAACCAACTCCCGCTCCATCAGTCGAACAGCCCGTTGCTGCGCCGCATATGCCAATGGCGGCACGCCCCGCCAGTTCCAATTTTTCGACAATCAACCGCGAACGACTGGCAGCGAACAATTTCATCGTTCCCGGCGGCCCCGTAACCGGCCTGTCCGAGGAATTTCGCATCGTCAAACGCCAGTTGCTGCTGGCGGCGCGCGGCGGCAAGGGCGGGCTGGGCAACATTCACTTTACAACTTCCACGCACCAGGCCCCGCGCATCGCCGAGCTTGGCGAGCCGGGCCAGGAACTCATGCTCGAACTCGAGCTGAAACTGTTGGCCGATGTTGGCCTGGTGGGCTTTCCTAACGCCGGCAAGTCCACGCTGATCGCAGCAGTCAGCGCCGCTAAGCCTAAGATCGCGCCCTACCCGTTTACCACGCTTCAACCCAACCTGGGCGTGGCCGAGGTTGGCGATTTCACATTTGTGATCGCCGATATCCCCGGTATCATCGAGGGCGCGCATCGCGGCGTTGGGCTGGGCTTCGATTTCCTGCGCCATATCGAGCGCACTGGCATGATTCTTCATGTCGTCGATGCGGCGGGAACCGACTACCGCGACCCGGTCGAGGACTACCACACGATTCTGAACGAACTGCGCGAGTACGCGCCGGAGCTGGCCGAGCGCCCGCGCGTGGTCGCGCTGAATAAGGTTGATTTGCCCGAGGCGCAGGCTAACCTTGAGTTGCTGCGCGCCGCGATCGAGTTGCCCGACGAGTCGGTGTTCACGATCTCGGCGGCGACCCGCGCGGGCATCGACCCGCTCATGCAGCATATCGCCGCGCTGCTTTCGCAGACGCCGCGCGCGAGCCGTGTGCAGAGCGAGGAAGTGCTCGAGTGGCCGGTGTCACAGGTCAGCGACCGCGTGTTCAATGTCGAGCAGGTCGAGGGCGGCTACCGCGTGAATGGCAAGCGCATCGAGCGGCTGGTCTCGATGACCAATTTTGCGCAGTCCGATTCGCTGATGCGCTTGCAGCGCGTGATGGAGGCCACCGGCATCAACCGGGCGCTGCTGGAAGCTGGCGTGCAAGAGGGCAACCTGGTCTTTATCGAAAAGGCCGAGCTGGAGTGGTCGAGCGAGTATGGGGCGTGAGAGGACAGAGAACAAAGAACAAAGAACAAAGAACTCACTAGCTCGGCGCTTCAGCGGCGGGGAACCGCAGAACCGCGAACCGCAGAACCCATTAGCCCGGCGCTTCAGCGCTGGGAACGCTAGAAAACCTCGGCGATCTCTGCGCGCCCTGCGGTGCAATCTAGTTCCTGGCCGTCGCTGCCCCGCGCTCGCCCCAGCGCATGCACCAGGCCGCTAGCGCCGCGCGGTTGTCCACGCCGGTTTCGCTGCACATGCGCTGAATCTCGCCCTCGATGGTGCGCGCCGATGTATGCAACTGTTCGGCGATCGCTTTGTTGCTGTCACCCAATGTGAGCAGCGCGGCGACCTGAGCAGCACGCGGCCCGAAGCTCGCGGGCGCGCGCAGCGAGCGGCGCAGCATGGCAACCGTGCCGGGGCAGTCGCAAACCCGCCCGCCAGCGCCAGCGCCACAACATTTCGCAACTGGCTGGGCGTGACACCGGCGATCATATAGCCGCTGGCTCCGCCGACAAACGTACTGGATTGCCGCGCGACCGAGGGCGTGGGGTCGAACACAATCAGCGGCACGCCGTGGGGTATCGCCGCCTGCACGGCGCACAACAGCAAGCCTGGTTGTGATGCGATAAACAGCACGGCATCGGCAAGCGCTGCGTCCTCACCCTCAGCTAGCACTGCCAGCCGCTCGCCGCTGTGGAGCGCGTCGTACAGCTCGCTAGGTAGGCGTTCAGCCGGGCCAAGCAGCGACACACGCCATGTTTGAGTTGCCATTGTGCCCCCTTCTGATTGCGGATTGTAGATTGCCCGCACTTCGCCTCTCGCCTCTCGCCTCGCTGTAGTGTACCAAACTTTTCGCCGTTTAGAATGCGTCCTCAGCGCTTCTCGCTAAAGTCTGTGGAAACCCACAATGGACATGGCTGCTTGCTCATGGTACGGTAAGGCTATCACCTAACACGTTCTGACAACCAGTGCATTGACTAGAAAGGATGCAATGCCAGAGCATGCCGATGCACTAACTTTGTTCGCGCTGGTCGCCCGCGTGGCGCTGGGCCTGGTGTTTGCCCATTCCGCATAGGGCAAACTGCGCGACCTGCGTGGCTTTGCACAAGGTCTAGCCGCATACCAACTGCTGCCTACCTGCCTGGTCGCGCCTGTCAGTTGGCTGCTGCCACTGGGTGAGCTTGCGTTGGCAGGTGTGCTTCTGTTTGGCGTGGCTTTGCCCTTCGCCGGCGCGGCTGCTGTGGTTCTACTGCGTTTCACCCGCGCAACGGTCGGCGCGTGCTTGTTAGCACAGGTACGCCACAAGAAACGATCAACGCCCTGGCCGAGTTCCGTCTGCCCGCCGACATCGCCGTACTGATCGACACTCAGCACGCTGTTGCCGAGCAGTGGGGCACACGCAGAACGCCAACCTTTATTGGGCTGGATGCCGACGGGCGTTACGTAGCGCAGACCGTTGGCTTCGCGCCGCCGCCTGCGCTTGAGGTAGCGGCACCAGCAGTTCTCCCCGGCCAACCGCAGCAGTACTAAGCCGCTGCTTGGCATATAGCTACAGGAGAAAGACCATGCACAAGAAGCTAGATCAGGCCGTGATGAAGGTTGCCATCGATTTATCGCGGCGCGGGTTCTTCAAGAAGCTGGGCGGGTTGGGTTTAGGCGCGGGGCTGGGGCTGGCAAGTATCAGTGTTGCACGCGCAGATCCGGTGTGTCAGACACAATATAAGGATGTGTATGGTAGCTGCGGAGGCTGTAGTTACCTTGGTGGGCCGGGTTCACGTGTGTCTCAGCAAGCACGTGAGTGCTGTGTAGATACCGGTTGTTCAAGCTGGACAGAGTATGGGTCGTATTGCGATGGATGTTAACGTTGATAATCTTCTGTTTTTGACAGAGAACAGCACGCAAAGATTAAAATCGTAGCACATTTTGGTGAGCTACATCCAATATGCGCTGGTTGCTCGGCTTTCTTCTATACGCTCAACAGGTAAGCGCACAACGTACGCTTACCTGTTGAGCTTCTACAATATGTATACACCTTTGCGCGTCTTTCTGTTGCTTACCATGTTGGTTAGCATTTCTTCGTGTGCTCCATTCTTCGCTGAAGATGAGCTACTTGAAGTTCAACTGCCTACGATTGGGCCGCAGGCCGCCACGTCTGTGTCGACCACAATTACGTTTGGGGCGCTCCAAGAACATCGTGCGGTGTACGAACCGCTAATCGAGGCGTTCAACGCACAACAATTAGAGATGCAGGTGCGCTTTGTCGCGCTTGACGACGTTCGGCGCACAACCGAAGGACAGGAACGGCGCGAGCAACTCCGCGCGATTGCGGAGGCCGCCGACACCGCCTATCCCTTCACCAACGGCGCAGTAGCCGACGAAGCAGCGCTTTTTCAGGATTTGCTGCCGCTAATCAACGCCGATCAGGGCTTCGACCAAAACGACTATCTGCCGGGCGCGCTGCAATCCACCAGCGACCAAGCCCTGTATGCCCTTCCCCGCACGATTTCGGTGCCGGTGCTTTCCTACAACAAAACATTGTGGGATGAACGTGGGTTGCCACCGCCTAGCCCTGATTGGGCGTGGAATCAGATGCGGGTCGCCGCGTTGCGGCTGACCGAGCGTTCGTACGGGCAGATCACGACCTATGGCATGATCGACCAGGGCGATGGACTGTTGTTCATGAGTGGTGAATTACTCCGCAACGACTCCAGCATTACTCAACGGTCTGCCGCTGATATACGCATTGACGCGCCCTGGAACCGCACAGTACTCAGCGAAATGCCGGCGCTGGTTTCTGATGGCACGGTATATATCGACCGCAATCGTGCGTCGAATTTGAATAGCCTCAGCCAAGTGATTCGTTCGGGCAAGGTTGGCATGTGGCCGACTGGCTTGCTGCCACTGCCCGCCGATGTGCCGTTCGAGATAGGTACAGCCGCTTACCCAGTCATGCCACTGCCATTCTTTAGCAGCCGTGACCAGTATGTAATCAGCCGGGGCACTGCGTACCCCGAGTTGGCCTGGCGCTGGCTGGCTTTCTTGAGCAAACAAGTGACGGCGCCCACCGAGGCTGCACTGGATTTCACACTCACTGTCCCGGCGCGGCGCTCAGTTGCGGTGCAAAGCGGCTACTGGGATGCAATTGGTCCAGAAGTAGCCGCAGCGGTGGAAGCGACCCTTGCTCGGCCAGCAGCGCCTTCCTCGACGCTTGCGACAACCGTGTGGTGGTTGCGCGAACCACTGCATCAAGTTGTGTTCGAGGGCGAAGCCATTGCCGACGCGCTGGCGCAAGCCCAAACTGCGTATGAGACGTGGCAGAATGATCAGCAGACCGCACAAGGGGTAACACCCGACGCGCCCTTGATTGTCGCGACGGCTGCCCCCGACACGTCACCTGGGGTGACGCAGATTGTGTTTGCGACCGAGCAATTCAACAGCGATGCCTTGCGCCAGCAAGCTGAACTCTTTCAGCGCCAGCGCCCCGATATCAGCGTAGAGATCACAGCCCAAGGCGGCCAGTTCAGCGTCGTCGATCTCGCCGCCACTGCCGATTGCTTCGGCCTAGCTGGCCCGCCTGCAACTAGCGGAGCAGAGCTGCTCGATCTACAGCCGCTGCTCGATGGCGATGCGCGGCAGCCCGCCGCCGATATTCCGCCCGCGCTATTGGCACTATACCGGCAGCAAGGGCGTTTAGTGGCATTACCACACGCCGTTTCTTTTCGTGTTATGGCATACAATCGCGAGCTGTTTGACGCCGCAGGGCTGAACTACCCAACTGAAAATTGGACACTCGATACGCTTGTCGGTAGCGCGCGCCAGCTGCAGCAGGAGATCGGTGGGCAGGGCTACGGGTTTGCGCTCCACGGCGGCGTTTCAAACGGCGTGCTGACCTTTCTCGATCTGGCCGATGCCCAGGCTGTAGCAATGCGCGACCAGCAGATCACGCTCCAGTTCACGCAGCCCGAGGTACTCGCAGCCATCCAGCGCTATGTCGAGCTGCTGCAAACCAGCTCGCCCCACCAGCAACTCAGCGGATATGCCAATTCACCAAACGAAAGCACGATTGTGCAGCAACTTCAGAACGGTGAAATAGCGCTCTGGTTCGACACCACTGCTGGGTTGCCAATTCAACAAGTCGGCCAGCAGATTGGGCTCGCGCCGCTCCCGCTTAAAAACAATGCCCTGCTACCACGGACGATTGGCGCGAACGGTCTGGCGATTGCGGCAGACACGCCGCACCCGCAAGCCTGTTGGGATTGGATTACGTTTCTTAACGAGCGCCCGCCGAGTGTACCAGGTGCTTTCCCCGCTCGCCAGTCGCTGAGCGAATCACAGGAGTTCCAAGCCACCGTCGCGCCTGATGCGGTAGCTGTGTACAACACGTATCTTATGGCGCTCGATCAGCCGCCGGTACAAAGTGATAACTGGGAGTTACAGAGCTTTGAAACGCCGCTCGATCCATTCTGGTTCTTTCGCGCGGTCGACCGTGCGCTGCAAGGCGGTGATCTAGAGCGCGAGCTGGCCGAGGCCCAGCGCCTGACCGAGCAGTTCCTCGATTGCACGCGCGGCGGCACACCTGGGCCAGACTGCGCTGTGCAGGTCGATCCTAAGTATCAGGGTTGGAAGAACGCCACGCTGCCTGCTTTCAGTAGGTGATGTCTTGATGGGCAACGGTGAATTCGCCGTTGCCTTTTGCTTTGTGGAGATGTTACACATGCTAAAGAACAAATGCCTGGTTCCTTTTGTGGCAATGTTGCTGCTACAAGGATGCCTTGTAGGACCTGAGATTCCTGAAGACGATTTTCTGCCAGCAGTCACTTCTGAACCCCTTGCTGCGAATGTGCTTCCAATGGCACAAACCAATGAACCTATTGTGATTACCTACGGCGATCTCGACGTAAACCGGTTTGCATTTGAACCGCTGATCGAAGCGTTCAATCAAGCGAATCCTGACATTCGTGTGCAGTATGTCGAGATCGAAAGCATCCGCGATGATCTGCCCCGGCGTGCCGACACCTTCCGCGCCAGCGAAGCCCCTTTCCCAACAGCTACCTCGATCTCAAGCCGCTGATCGATGCCGACAGCGGCCTTGGCCGGGCCGACTTCTATCCCGGCGCATTGGAGCCGCCGGATGCCAGCAATGCGGTCTACATCATGCCGCACACGCTCAGTTGCTTCAACCTGCTCGGCTACAATCAGCAGCGCTGGCAGGAGGCCGGCCTCGAAACTCCCGCCACCGCTTGGACATGGAACGATGCCATCCGGGCGGCTGGCCAGCTCGCCACGGCGGAGAGCGACGGTGTTCAAACCTATGGCCTGTTGTTGTCGCCCTCCCAGGTCACGGTGCTGCTACGTGGCCAACTTGCCGCGTCCGGCATTGACTTCGAATCGCTCAATGCTGAGATTCCGGCCATCGACAGCCCCGAAGTGAGCGCAGCGTTTGGGCGGATTGCCGATCTCGTTGCGGAAGGTGTACTTGCGCCACCTGCGCTCGGCCAAAACTCGGACGGCTGGCTGCCGCTGCTTGAGGCGCAGCGTGCGGGCATCTGGTCCACTGATATGACCGCGCAAACGGGCTTTTCTGCGCTTGATTATTCAGTTGGTATTGCGCGGATCGGTGGCGACTACCCCTGCACCAATCTTGGCTATGCCGCCAGCCAGGGTACGCGCCACCCGGAGGCAGCCTATCGCTGGCTGGCATTTTTGAGCCGTCAGGGCACCAATACAACATACAGCCAATCGATTGGTGATATTCCTGCCCGCATATCGGTTGCCGAGGAAGTAGGGTATTGGGCACGCTTCGACGAGGCGAGCACCGCCATTTTGACCACCGTTTTGGACGATTACGCCCGCAGTCGGCGCTCGGCGGAGTATGCGATTCTTGACCCGTACCAGACGGTGAGATTTATGCGGGCGCTCGATGGGGCGTTCGAGGAGCTTGGCA